>JBFKOE010000085.1:0-7828 GCA_041629015.1 Gammaproteobacteria bacterium | reverse complement strand
TGGCCGCGCAGGTGAAGTACCTGCGGCGGAATCTGCCCGATCTCGAGCGTATGGCGCTGCACTTTGCGGCCGTCGGTTCCGCGCGGGATCTGGAGCGCGACCTGGTCGAGGCGATCATCGACCGCGCCTTCCTCGGCGAGGAGCCGGCGCCGCGCGACCAGGCCGGGTTCCTGGCCTGCCTGGAGCGCGGGCGCCCGGCGCTGATGGAGGTGGCCGAGGAGTTCTGCGCGGCGGTGGCCGATGCGCTCGCCAGACACCACGCGGCGCGCAAGCGCCTGCGCGCGGACGGTTCGCCCGCCCTGCTCGGGGCGCTCCAGGAGGCGGACGCCCACCTGCAGGCGCTGGTCTATCCCGGCTTCGTGCTCGCGACCCCGTGGGAGTGGCTGCGCCACTACCCCCGCTACCTGCGGGCCGTGGAGCTGCGCCTGGAGAAGCTCGCGGGCAACCTGGAGCGCGACCGCGCCGCCCGGTCGCTGCTGGCCGAGCTCGCCGAGCCCTGGGCTCGCGAGGCTGGCCGGGCCGAGCTCGAGGGTCGCTCGGACCCGGAACTGGTGCGTTACCGGTGGCTGCTCGAGGAGCTGCGCGTCTCCCTGTTCGCCCAGCAGCTGGGGACCGCGGTGCCGGTGTCGGCCGAGCGCCTGCGGCGCCAGTGGCAGAAGGTGGGGCGCTGAGGGCGCCTCAGGAGGGGCGGGGAATCCCGACCAGGGTGGTGGTCAGGTCTTCCGGCACGGGGTCCTCGCCCTGGCGGGCGGCCACTGCCTCCGGCTGGAACAGGGGTCTGGGCGGGCTGACGGCCATGCCCTGGGCGAAATCGACGCCGAGGTTGCGCAGCACGTCCAGGGCCTCTGCCTGCTCGACCATCTCGGCGATGGTCGACATTCCCAGCGTGTGGCCGGTGCGGGCGATGGCCTCGATGATGGTCTGGTCGACCTCGTCGCCGGCCACGTTGCGCACGAAGCCGCCGTCGATCTTAAGGAAATCGACCGGCAAAGCCTTCAGATACGTGAGCGAGGACATGCCGCTGCCGAAGTTGTCCAGCGCCACCTTGCAGCCGAGGTCGCGGGCCCCCCGAATGAAGGTCTTGGCCCGCTCCAGCGACCCGGTCACCGTCGTCTCGTTGATCTCGAAGCAGATGTGCTCGGGCGAGATGCCCGACTCGCGGAAGCGATCGCGCAGGAAGTTCACGAACATCTCGTCGTTGACGCTGGAGCCCGAGAGGTTCACGGACACCAGGCCCAGCCCGTCGCTCTCGCCGTTGCCGAAGGAGGGGTGGTAGTGCTCGGCGAGGCTGGTGAGCAGATTGCTCACCACCCAGCGGTCGACCTTCGGCATCAGGTCGTAGCGCTCGGCGGGCGGGATGAAGGCGCCCGGCGGGATCAGGGTGCCGTCCTTCTCGACGATGCGGATCAGGATCTCGCGGTGCGGCAGCGGGTTGCGGCCGTTGGTCAGGGGACGGATGTTCTGGGCGAACAGGCAGAAGCGGTTCTGCTGCAGGGCCCGGTTCACGCCCGCCACCCAGTGCATCTCCCCCTGGCGCCGCGCCAGCTCCTCGTCGCTCGGGTGGTAGACGCGCACCCGGTTGCGGCCCATGTCCTTGGCCGCGTAGCAGGCGACGTCCGCGGCGCTGAGCAGCCCGCTCACGGTGTCGCTCTCGAAGGTGATCGGCACCACCCCGATGCTGGCGCCGACGGTGAAGGTGCGTCCGCCCCAGTTGAAGGTGAACTCGTCTATGGTCGAGCGCAGCGTCTCGGCGATCTGCTCGGCCTTGCGCAGCGGGCAGCCATCGAGCAGCACCCCGAACTCGTCGCCGCCGAGGCGCGCCAGCGTGTCGCCCTCGCGCACCCGCTCGCGCAGCACCGCGGAGAGCTCGCGCAGCAGGGCGTCTCCGGCCAGGTGGCCGCAGACGTCGTTGATGACCTTGAACTGGTCGAGGTCGATATAGGCCAGGGCATGGGCGGTGCGCGACTCGCGCGCCGTGCGCAGCACGCCCTGCAGGCGGCGCTCGAACTCGCGGCGGTTGACCAGGCCAGTGAGCGGGTCGTGCGAGGCGTGATAGCGAAGCTCGTCGGCCATGCGCTCGGCCTGGGTCACATCGTGCAGGATGATTACCGTGCCGGTGGCCGCCCCCCCGGCCTCGCGCAGCAGCGCCGTGGACTCCTCCACGACCACCCGGCGCCCGTCGCGGCGCAGCAGGATGTAACGGCCGCGCTCCTCGGGGCTGCGGCCGCGAAAGCCCGGGTCCAGGGGGCGCACCGCGTTCTCGCCGCGCGGGTCCTCGAACAGCCTCACCACCTCGGCCAGGTTGCGTCCGTGCGCCTCGCTGGCGGCCCAGCCGGTCATGCGCTCGGCAACCGGGTTCATGTAGTCGACGTTGCCGTTCTTGTCGGTGGTGATCACCGCGTCGGCCATGGAGTTGAGCGTGACCTGGACGCGCTCCTTCTCGGCCGCGAGCGCGGCCTCGATGCGCGTGCGCGCCGCGATGTCCTTCTTCAGCAGCCCGACGGCCTCGCGCAGATGGCGGGTGCGCTCCTCGACCTTGGACTCGAGCTCTACGCGCGATCGGTCGAGTTCCTCGGTGTGCCGTACCCCGGCCTCGATGGCGCGCCGGTCGAGCAGCGAGGCGGCGAGCGCCACGCCCATCACCAGCACCGCGACCGCCGCGACCGCGGTGGCCAGCGCCGGGGCCCCGATTCCCGCAGCGGGCGCGAGCGTCGCGTCCGCCTGGTAGACGACCGCGGCCATGCCCACGAAGTGCAGGCCGGCGATGGCGATCGCCAGCGCGATCGAACCCGCGATCAGCTTGCCGGGATCGGCGGCTGGCTCCTCGGCGCGCCGGCGAAACACGATCCACACGGCCACTGCCGCGCCCACGATGCCGATGATCGCCGATGTGCCCAGCCAGGTCGGGTCGTACTCCGCGCGGGCGGCGAGCAGCGTGGCGGCGCTGCCTGCATGGTGGGTCGCGAGCGCGCCGGCGCCGAGCAGGGCGCCGCCGGCGATCAGGCTGCCTTCGCCGGCCTCGGCGCGGGTGACCAGGTGCAGGCACAGCCCCGCGCCCAGCAGGGCCGGGAGCATGGCAGCGGCGATTCCGGCGGGGTGGTAGGCGATCGGCCCAGGGAACTCGGAACCGAGGGCGGTGACGAAATGCAGCGACCAGGCGGCGGCGGCAAGGGCGAACGCGCCGCCCGCGATGCCGAGCCCGCGGGCTCCAGGCTCGGCGCGGCTGGCGCGAGCACCCAGGCTGAGGGCGGTGTAGGAAAAGACGGCCGCGATGATCACCGACAAGGCGAGCAGACGCGGGTCGTGAGACACTTCCAACACCATATGGTGGCCTTTCCCGGCTCCGGCTTCCTGTCCCGGCGGGTGCTACCGCCCCCTTTAACGACTAGAGACTACCGCACAACGGGGGTTCGACGTTGGAATCATTTAGAGCAGCGTCCCTGGTGATTATGAACGGTTTTCCTGGCTTATTTTATCCTTTTTCTCAAGAAAAATGTGCTCTTGTTCTCAAAATGCCGCTTCCCGGCCGCCAGAATGCGGAATTTCGGGTCGCATGAACAGGGAGTAAAATGCTCGTGTATCCCCTGCCGATCCCCTACGATCAGCCGCTCTACCGCCCGCCCAGCGAGGCCGATTCGCTCATCCTCCAGGCCGCCCTCGGCTGCAGCTGGAACCGCTGCAGCTTCTGCGAGATGTACACCTCCAAGCGCTTTCGGCCGCGCGCAGAGGCTGAACTGTTCGCCGAGATCCGCGCGGCGGGGGCCGCGCTCGGGCGCGTGCGGCGCGTGTTCCTGGCCGACGGCGATGCCATGGTGCTCTCCACCCGCCGCCTGCTGCGCATCCTCGAGCGGATCCGCGCCGACATCGAGGGGGTGCAGCGCGTCTCCTGCTACGCGCTGCCCCGCCAGCTCGCCGGCAAGTCCGCCGCCGAGCTCGGCGAGCTGCGCGCCGCGGGCCTGAGCCTGGTTTACGTGGGCGTGGAGTCGGGCGACGACGAGGTGCTGCGCCGGGTGCGCAAGGGCGAGACCATGGCGAGCACCATCGAGGGCTTGGCGCACGCCCGGGCCGCCGGACTGAGGGTGTCGGCGATGATCCTGAACGGCCTGGGCGGAGTCGCACTCTCCGCCCAGCACGCGCGCCACTCGGCCGAGGTCCTAAACGAGACCCAGCCCGAGTATGCCGCCGTGCTGGTCGTCATGTTGCCGCCGGGCGAGGAGCGCTTTCGCGCAGCCTTCGGTCCGGACTACCGCGAGCCCAGCCAGCGCGAGCTGCTGCAGGAGCTCGAGACCTTCGTCGCCGCGACCGAGCTCGAGAGCACGATCTTTCGCAGCGATCACGCCTCCAACTACCTGGTGCTGAAGGGGGTGCTCGGCAAGGACAAGGCACGCCTGCTGGGCGAGATCCGCGAGGCACTGGCCGCGCGGCGGCGGCTGCGCCCGGAGCACGCGCGCGGGCTCTAGGCGGCGGATTCGGGGCGGGCGAGCCGCCGGGTGATCGACAGCCACAACTCCCTATAGGCGAGCGCCGCGCGGCTGCGGCCCGCGAAGGCGGCCAGCGGCGCGCGCCGCGTGCCCATCTGCTCGACCTCGCTGGCGTAGGGAATCTCGACGCTGATCACAGCCGGCTGGCGCGCCGGCAGCTGCTCGATCACCTCGCGGTGCAGGCGCTTGCGCCGATCGACCATGGAGAAGAAGGGCAGCACCTGGGGATGGCCGCGCATGTGCCGCTCGCGGAAGCGCAACAGCTGACCGAGCGCGCGCAGCGAGAGCGTGGTCGGGACCAGCGGAACGAGCAGTGCGTCGGCGGCGCGAAAGACGCTTTCCATCGCCAGCGATATGCTCGGCGGGCAATCCAGAAAGACGTAGTCGTAGCGCTCGGCCAGGGGCGCGAGCAGCTTCTCCAGCCGCTGGGTCGGTTTCCTGCCCCCGTCGAGGATGAGATCCATGTTGCGGAAGGAGAAGTCCGCCGGGATCATGTCGAGGTTGTCGTAGTCGGTGCCCTTGATGCAGTCCTCGAGCGCGGATTTCCCCCGCAGCAGGCGCTTGCCCCTGCCCTTTGCATCGGCCTTGATCCGGAAGTAGAAGCTCGCCGCGCCCTGGGGGTCGAGATCCCAGATCAGGGTCGCGATGCCCTGCGCGGCGCAGTGATGGCTGAGGTTGACGGCCGCGGCGGTCTTGCCCACGCCGCCCTTGATGTTGTAGGTCGCGAGAACCTTCACGAAGTTGTTCTTGTTGGGGGTCGCGGCTTGAACAGCGCCTTATACTGCCGGTGATTCGTGGGCCGCGCAAACCGCTCGAAGCGGGCCGCGAACTCCGCCCGCACCGCCCCCTGGCGCTGGTGCAGGTCATCGATCAGGGCGCCCATCGCCAGCAGGGTGGCGGGTGGGGCGCGGCCCTCGCCGGTCATCTGCTCGCCGAAGCCGAGTAACTTCGCCTGCTGCACCTCCAGGTCCTGGAAGGTGCCCAGGCATTCCTGGAACTCCTTCAGGGTCTTGATGCAGGCGCGCATGGCGCGCGCCGGGTAGAGACCGCGAAAGGCCTCCAGCAGGTAGCGCAGCTTCTTGCAGGTCTTGCGCAGCTCGTGCAGCGCCGCGGCCCCGGTCCCGGGACCGATGGCGCCGCCCTCGCGCAGCGCCCGCTTGTAGAGCTTCCAGATGCGGCGATCGGCGAGCGCCTTGACCGGGCGCGTGGCATGCGCCAGGCGCGTGCGTGCCGGCGGCGCGCTGCCAAGGAAGGCGCGCCAGTCGGCACGCAGCTTGCCGTAGCGGCGGCTGTCCAGCGAGCGCACCAGGCGGCGGTGCTCGGTGCGCTGGTGGCGCACCAGGAACTCGCGCAGCGGCTCGAGTTCCGCGCGCAGGTGTGGGGCGAGGGCATCGCGGTAGCCGGGTATGCCGAGCAGGTAGACGTCGAGATCGCGGGTCGGCCCGGTGACCGCTCCCAGCCAGGCAAATCCCGCCTGGAAGCGCTCGATCGCGGTGCGCGGAAAGACGCCTTTCAGCTGGCCGAGGATCGAGCGCGTGCGGCGCACCGCCACCCGGAAGTCGTGCAGGAACTCGCTGTCCAGGTCGGCGCGCAGGCCGGCCTCGTTCTGTTCCAGGGTGTCGAGGAGGCGCAGCAGGATGGCGCGCGCCGCCTGGTCGGCACGCAGCTCGGGGGCGAGCTCCGGCGGGCGCTTGGGACCGTAGTCGCCGGGCGTGCGCTCTGCCCGGGCCATCGCCAGTGCGTCCAGCTCCTCGGTGCAGGGCTCGAGGCCTAGCTGGCGCTCGATCTGCTCGGCGAGTCGCTCGGCGCTCGCCTCGTAGCCCGCCATGGGCTCGATCTGCACGCGGGCTGGCAGCTCGCCCGCGCGCACTCCGGCGGCGCGCAGCACGCGGCCCTCGGAGGCATAGACGCGCAGCAGGATCTTGCCTTCGGGGTCGCGCAGCTCCACGGGCGCGCGGCGCAGCCGCAGGCGCACGATGGGCAGCAGGGCGCGCATCTGCGCCCGGGGGGCGACGCGCGAGCGGATGCTCCCGCCGGGCAGCCCGTCTGCGAAGCGCCCGCACAGCGTGCCGCGCTGGCGCAGCGGCCGTTGCGGCAACTTGGACGAGCGCAGGATCAGCCAGTCACTTCCTGCCTCGCGCTCCTGGTATAGGAGCATCCCCGCCGCGTGCAGCCGCCAGTCGAAGGTATCCAGGTAGAGGCGGGTCGAGGTCTGCCGCGGCAGGGTCCGCACCTCGCCGAGGGCAGCGAGCAGCGGCCGCAGCGGCTCCAGCCCGGCTTTGAGGTCTGCCTGGTACTCGATCACGCCCATTCGCGGCGGGCCCTTGCGGTGGCGGCTGCTTGGCGCATTGTAGCGGGATCGCCCGCGGGCGCCGGCGGCCGGCGCCGCCGCGGCGGGCTCAGGCCCCGGCGCTGCCGAACAGGAAGGGGACCATGTGCCCCCATACCCGCTCGATGTCCTCGTTCAGGGAATGATCCGAGTTGAGCACGATGAGCTCGGCCATGGGGTTGCGCTCGAGGTGCGCGAGGCTCGCCGCCAGAGGGACCACCTCGTCGTGCAGGCCATGGAAGATGAGCGTCGGCAGCCTGCGCCCGAGCGGCCGCGACTCGTGGCGCCGGGCATCCTCGATCAGCCCGTAGTGCAGCGCGCACTCGGTCTTGTACTCGTAGTGCTCGACGGCGAGCGTGCCGCCGCGGCGCCAGGTGTCGTGAGCCTCGGGACCGATGAACTCCAGGTAGCGGGCCGGGAAGCCGAAGGCCGGAGCGATCAGCACCAGTCGCGCCACCGCCTCGAGCTCCTGCGCCGCCAGGCAGGCGACGTAGCCGCCCAGGCTCGAGCCGATCAGCGCGACCGGCCCTGCTTGGCCGCGCGCCAGATCACGGATCGCCTCGACCTGGGCGCTCAGGGTCAGGTGTTCGAAGTCGGGCAGGTTGAGGTCGGGCTTGGCGAGCGCCACACCGCGTTGGGCGAACCGGGCGCCGAAGAAATTGCCCTTGAAGGTGCCCGGGCCCGAGCAGAAGCCGTGCAGGTAGATGTAGCGCATGGGGCGGTCGCCTCGCCGCGGGTCGCCGCACCTTACTGGGCGGTGCCAGGGCGATCAAGCCGCCGGGTGCGCGGCGCGCGACCGCCCCATGCCGAGCGGCAGAGAGGGACGCAGGGTTCAGGCGCGGCCGAGAACGCGCGACCAGGCGTGCAGCAGGCGTTCCTGCCAGTGCAGGAGCTCTTCGCGGGTCAGGCTCGCGATCTGCAGCGCATTGCGCAGGTCCTGCAGCAAGAGCTCGCGGCCCTCCTCGGCGAGCCGGCGCTGTTCGCCCGCCAGGCCGGCGAGGTCGCGCACGGCGGCGAG
>JBFKOE010000084.1:0-7882 GCA_041629015.1 Gammaproteobacteria bacterium | reverse complement strand
CCTGACGGCCGAGGGCCAACTGCTCTTGTGCCTCGGCCAGGAACACTCGGTCGACCTGCGGCGCGTGGTTCGAGCCCACCCGGGCGATCGCGAGCAGCTCAAGGCGGCGATCGTCGCGGCCATGGACATCAAGCCCAGGGGCCACGAGTTCGACCTGCGCGAGCAGCCGATCATCCTGCGCCACATGAACACGACCGGCGGCTGAGATCGAGGCCCGGCCGATGCGCGCCAAGGAGCGCCGTCGGGGCACGAGCGGGCGCGGACTCGGCTATGCTCTGGGTCTCCCGGCGGTGGCGCCTATGCCCGCCGCCCGCATCTGGGTCTGACCATGAGCGATCGCTATCGCCCCGACATGAGCAACGCGGGCCTCGCCCCCACGCACGCGGTGCGGGCGGTGGACGAGTCCGGCACCGAGCGCGAGGTGCAGATCGCCGGCGAGCGCCCGCTCACGCTCTACGTCGACAAGCGCGAGATCGTTACCCTGATGACGCTCGGCGGCAGTCCCGAGCACCTCACGCTCGGCTACCTCAAGAACCAGGGGCTGGTGGAGGAGCTCGATGAGATCCGCGCCGTCCAGGTCGACTGGGAGGCCGAGGCGGCGGTGGTCGTAACCCGCAGCGGCACCGAGGGCTGGGAGGAGAAGCTGTCGCGGCGCACGGTGACCACGGGCTGCGGCCAGGGAACCGTTTTTGGCAACCTCCTCGACTCCCTGAGCGGCCGCGAGCTACCCCGCCCCCAGCTCAGCCAAGCGCGGATCTACGCGCTGCTCGAGAACCTGAACCGTCACAACGAGGTCTACCGCTCCGCCGGCGCCGTGCACGGCTGCGCGCTGTGCCGCGAGACCGAGATCCTGAGCTTCGTCGAGGACGTCGGGCGTCACAACGCCGTGGATGCCATCGCCGGGCACATGTGGCTCGAGGGCATCGAGGGCGGCGACAAGATCTTCTACACGACCGGCCGGCTGACCTCCGAGATGGTCATCAAGGTCGGGCAGATGGGGATTCCCGCGCTGCTCTCGCGCTCCGGTATCACCGCGATGGGGCTGGCGCTGGCCCGCGACCTCGGCGTGACCATGATCGGGCGCGCCAAGGGACTCCATTTCCTGATCTTTCACGGTGCGGAAACGATCGCCATGGATGCCCCCGCACGGCGCCAACCCCCAACGGGGGATGCGCGCCGCACCGGCTGACCCGGGCTCCCGGCCCGCCCGCACCCTTGTTGCCCAAAGCCTGCGCGGCGCCTCGCGGCGCCGGGGTGCATCGCGGGCCATTGCCCCGTAAGATGCCCTGCTTCGAGCGCCTGAGCTTAGCGAGGGGCAAGGAGCAGCATGCGGGTAGCGATCATCGGCAGCGGTCTGCTCGGCGTCGCCACCGCCTGGTTCCTGCGCCGGCGAGGCGCGGAAGTCACCGTCCTGGAGCGCCGCGACCGGGCCGCCCAGGAGACCAGCTTCGCCAACGCCGGCATGCTCACCCCGAGCATGTCCGACCCCTGGAACGCGCCCGGGCTTCTGGGAAAGCTCGTGCGCGGCGTCGCCCGCGAGAACTCGGCCAGGGTGTTGCGGCTCGCGGCCTTGCCGGCAATGGCCGCCTGGGGACTGCGGTTCCTGCGCAACTCCGCGCCCGCCCGCTACCGGGCACACACCCTGCTCAACCTGCGGCTCGCGCGCCATAGCCTGGGCGTGTTGCGCGAGTTGCGCCAGGAGCTGGGCATCGAGCACGACGCCCTTGCCAACGGCACGCTCAAGCTGTTCCGCGAGCGGGCCGACATGGAACCGTTCCTCGCCCTGGCCCGGCTGCTGGCCGAAGAAGGCATCGAGCACCGCGAGCTCGATGCCGCGCAGACCGTCGCGCTGGAGCCCTCCCTCGCCGGGATCGAGCACAAGCTTTCCGGGGCGCTGCACTATCCGGGCGACGAGTCGGGCGATGCGCGCATCTTCTGCGAGGCGCTCGCCGGCCACGCGCAACGGGCCGGTGTCGAGTTCCGCTTCGGCGTCGCGGTGCGTGACTGGCGATACGAGCGCAGCCGAATCTCGGCGCTGCTCACCGATCACGGGGCGGTGGCGGCGGATACCTTCGTGCTTTGCGCGGGCAGCTACAGCCCGCTGCTGCTGAGGCGCCTAGGCCTGCGTCTGCCGATCCGCCCGGTCAAGGGCTACTCGATTACCTTCGACGCGGCCAACTGGCCCTGGCGGCCTCGGCGTCCCCTGATCGACGAGGGCCTGCATGCGGCGGTGACTCCGCTCGGCGGGCGACTGCGGGTCGCCGGGACCGCGGAGCTCGCCGGTTACGACACCGCCATCCGCCCCGCGCGAATCGAGAACCTGAAGCACATGCTGCGCGAGCTCTTTCCGGGCTGCGAGGAGCGCCTGGACTCGCTCGCGCTCGAGGAATGGGCCGGGCTGCGCCCCATGAGCGCGGACGGGGTACCCGTGATCGGACCCACCGCGTTCGAAAATCTCTACCTCAACACCGGTCACGGCCACCTCGGGTGGACCCTGTCCTGTGGCTCCGGGGAGCTACTCGCCGAGCTGATCCACGGGCGGAGCACCGCCCTGGATCTTGCGCCCTACGGTATGGGCCGCTTCTGAGCGCCCGCCCCGGCGCTACTCCTTCTTCTTCTCGATCAGCTCCCCGAGCGCCGCGAAGGGCGTGTGCTTCGCCGGGGCGCGGCGCCCGGCCGCGGGCTGCGCCGACCCGCCACCCGCTTCCACCAGGCGGGCGTGCTCGTTGTCGTGGCAATACAGGCACAACAGCTCCCAGTTGCTGCCGTCCGGCGGGTTGTTGTCGTGATTGTGATCGCGGTGGTGCACCGTGAGTTCGTGGAGGTTGGCACGCGTGAACTCCCTGGCACAGCGCCCGCAGACCCAGGGGTAGAGCTTGAGCGCCTGTTCGCGATAACCCTGCTCGCGCGCCTCGCGCAGACGCCGGGCCTCGAGCACGGCACGATCGAGCCGCTCCCCACCTGATTTGCGCCGCTGCTCGCTCATGGCCGGGGCTCAGAACATCGTGTTGTCGTTGGCCGCCCGTTCCGGGACCACCTGCAGCACGTCCCAGTGCTCCACGATCTTGCCGCGCGGGTCAAAGCGAAAGATGTCGATGCCGGCATAGTCCCGGTCGCCGGGCCAGTGCTGGTAGCAGTGCAGCACCACGTACTCCCCCTCGGCGATGGCCCGTTTGAACTCGACCCGCTTGCCGGGGTACTCGCGCGCCATGCGCAGGAAGTAGTCGACGAAGGCCTGCTTGCCGTCGCCGACGTGCGGATTGTGCTGGACGTATTGCTCGCCTACGAACTCGGCCACCGCCTCGGCGGGCTCGCAGCGATTGAACATGCGGTCGTAGAAGGCCATCGCGTTGCGCTTGTTGGCCTGCGGATCGGACACCATGGTCGGCTTCCCCAAGGCTGTGCGCGTAGTATGGACCATCAGGCCCAGTCATCGATCGCGGCGGCGGTGCGGGAGCCGCCCGATTCCAGCGCCGCGGCCACCGCCAGGTATTGGCCGAGGGCTTGCCGCGCCGTGTAGGTCCCGCCCGCGGCGGGCGTCGCCGCGTGGCCGATGGCGAGCCCGCCACTGGCGCCGCGCGGGATCCACTCCCCGCCCCGGCCCGGCCCATTCTCCGGGCTTGAGGGTGCCGCACCGCGCGGGCGCGGCGCAGGGCTCTGGGAATACTGGGCCGGGTTGAACCCGGGCGCGGCGGACGGGGCGAGGATCTGCATGGAAGCGTGGGATGGGCGTCGGGCCGCTCAGGTCTGCACGACCTGGTCGCGAAGATAGACTGGCAGCGCCTCCTCGGCCGCGCGGCACTCCCCGCGTCGCCACAGCGCCGCGGCCAGGCGCGCCACAGCGCGCGCCCGCGGCTGAGCCTCCGGATCGGTGCTCGAGAGCCATGACCCGAGCCGCGCGGCAAGTGCGCTGCCATGGGCATCCCAGCCGGAGCCCGCGCCCCACCAGCGCGAGCCGGCCTCGGCCGGGAGCGGCACCTGGTCCGGGGCACAGACACGCTCCTCGCCCAGCGGTGTCGCCAGCCCGTCCTCCCCGCTTTCATAGGCGCCCCAGTACACCTCGCCCATGCGGGCGTCCAGCGCGGCCAGCACTTTGTCCGCGCCGTGTTGGTCCATCGCGTCCTGCGCCAGCGCGGCCAGGGTGGACACCGGGATTACCGGCCGATCCGCGCCAAAGGCGATGCCCTGGGCGACGCTGGCCGCTATGCGAACCCCGGTGAAGGCGCCTGGTCCGCGGGCGAAGGCGACGGCGTCGAGCTCAGCGGGCGCGAGTCCGGCCGCGCCCATGAGTTCGTCGACCATCCGCAGGATCAGCTCGGCGTGCTCGCGCGGGGCCAGCCGGTAGCGCTCGGTGACCACGGTGTCGATCAGCAGGGCCGCGGAGCAGGCCGCCGAGGAGGTCTCGATCGCCAGCAGCGTGCTCACTCGCCCACGCCCCCGGCGGCGGGCAACTCCGCCCGCGCGTCATCTGGCATTCCAGCGCTGTCGGGCTCGGTGTAGAAACGCCGCACCTGGTCCGGATCGTCGGTGAGCGGCATCGGCGGCAGGCTGGCCAGAAAGGCGCGGCCGTAGCTGCGGGCTCGCAGCCTGGGATCGCACAGCACCAGCACGCCGCGGTCGCTGGAGTCGCGGATCAGGCGGCCAGCGCCCTGCTTGAGCGCCAGCACTGCCTGCGGCAGCTGGTAGTCGAGAAACGGGTTGTGTCCTTCGGCGCGCAGCTCGGCGATGCGCGCCTCGGTCACCGGATCGCCCGGGGAGGCGAACGGCAGACGGTCGATCACCACGCAGGACAGCGCTTCGCCGCGCACGTCCACACCCTCCCAGAAGCTGTTGGTCCCCAGCAGCACGGCGTTGCCCGCGGCGCGAAACCGCCTGAGCAGCTCGAGCTTGGGGGCCTCGCCTTGCACCAGCAGCGGGTACGGCAACTCCTCGCTCAGACGCTCGGCGGCCTCGCGCAAGGCGCGGTGGCTGGTAAACAGCAGAAATGCCCGGCCGCGGCTCGCCTCGACCACCTCGCGCGCCACCTCCACCACCCGCGCGGTGTAGCCCGGGGAGGCCGGATCCGGCAGCCCGCTCGGCATATAGAGCAGGCTCTGGCGGGCGTAGTCGAACGGGCTGCCCCAGCGCTCGGCGCCGTAGGTTTCCAAGCCGAGACCCTCGGCAAAGTGCTCGAACGCGCCGTCGACCGCCAGGGTCGCCGAGGTGAAGACCCATACCCGCTGCGCGGCCAGCATGTGGGCCTGAAAGGCCTCGGAGACGTCCAGCGGCGTGGCATGCAGCGCGAAACCGCGCGCCGAGAGCTCGAACCAGCGCACCCAGCCGGCCTGCGCCTCGCCGCCAACCCAGGCGAGACGCTCCGTCAGTTCCTCCGCGCGCCGCCAGCAGCTCTCCAGGCCCTTGCCGCGCGCGGCCTGACCGCGGAGCGCACCGCCGAGCGCGTCCAGGCTGCCCCGGAGCTCGGCGAGCGCCGGCTCCAGGGCGCCGCGCTCGCGTTCCCAGGCGCCGCGGCGGGGCTCGGCCCCGAACGCCAGGCGAAAATCGCGGACGGCCTTCTCCAGCGCGTCGATCCTCGGCTCCAGGTCGCTCGCCTCGGGCGCGTCGCGGACGCGCTCCGCCCGGCTGTCGCGCGCGAGCTCGGTCAGCTGCCGCGAGGTCAGCTGCTGGCCGAAATAACTCATGGCGGTGGCCGGCAGCTGGTGGGCCTCGTCGACGATCACCACCTCGGCCTCGGGCAGGAGCTCGCCGAAGCCCTGCTCCTTGAGGGTCATGTCGGCGAACAGCAGATGATGGTTCACGACCACGACGTCGGCCTCCTGGGCCGCGCGCCGTGCGCGGTGCAGAAAGCACTCGGTGAAGCTCGGGCACTCCTGGCCCAGGCAGTTGTCCGCCGTGGAGGTCACGCGGGGCCAGGCGGGCCAGTTCTCGGGGATCTCCTCCAGCTCGGCGATATCACCACTGCGCGTGCGCCGCGACCAGGCCGAGACCGCCTGCAGCTGGGCGGCCTGGGCGCGGGTTGGGAACCGGCCGTCGGCCAGCGTGGTGGCCAGGCGATGCAGGCAGAGGTAGTTGGCACGCCCCTTGAGCAGCACCGCTCGAACCGAGACGCCGAGCGCGTCGCGCACCATCGGCAGGTCACGGTGGAACAGCTGATCCTGCAGGTTGCGGGTGCCGGTGGAGATGATCACGCGGCGCTCGGAGCGCAGTGCCGGCACCAGGTAGGCGAAGGTCTTGCCGGTGCCGGTGCCGGCCTCGCAGACCAGCGTCTGCCCGTCGGCGATGGCAGCCTCCACCGCGCGCGCCATGGCCTGCTGCTCGGCGCGGGGCGCGAAGCCGGGGATGTGTGCGACGAACGGGCCGCTCTCGCCAAGGCAGGCGGACGCATCGAGCGCCCAGGTTTCGGCGCTCACCCCCCGCCGCCCCCGTCCTCGGCCGGGCGGTTCTCCCAGATCTCCTCGACCTCGCCGCTGCCGCGCTCCCAGACCAGGCGGCCGATGTTCTTGAAGCGCGCGACCGAGAGCGCCCCGCGGCGCGCGCGCGCACTCTCCTTGCCGGCCTCGATCGCCTCGAGCAGATCGTCGCGCTCCGCCTCCCACAGCTCCAACGGCTGGTAGTCCTCGTCCATCAGCACCAGGACCACGCTGTCCCACTCCTCGCCGATCTTGAGCTGGCCGATGCGCTGCCCGCCCTTGGCCTCGTTGAAGATCGCTCGGCCCTTGATCTGGACGCGCCGCCCGGCGCGGGCCCCGCGCCCGATGGCGTCGTAGCCGCCAGGCTGCTCGCAGACCTCCAGATCGAGCAGCCGCGCGGCGTCGCGCAGCGCGATCTCCGCGCTGATCCCGGGCAGCGGCTTGCCCGTCGCGCGCCGGTAGTCGGCGGCGAGCCGCCGCGCCTCGGCGATCAGCTTGTCGACGGCATAGACGGGCATGCGCTCTCTCCCTACTGCAAGGCCCTGACCCGTTCCTCGGCTTCGCGCGCCCCGGGCTCGTCGCCGCGCAGGCGCCGCGCCGCCGCGATCAGCCTCCAGTTCTCGCGCTGCAGCGCGCGATCGCCCTCAGCCAGACTGTTGGACCTGCTGGCCAGCCCCTCGGCACGCTCCGCATAACCCATGTCCAGTCGCACCTGGGCCAGTCGCTGCCAGAGTCGGGGGTCGCGCGGCGAAATCCGCAGCGCGCGCTCCAGGGTTGCGGCGGAAAGCTCTGGGCGCCCGCCGAGCATCTGATCGTCGGCGCGCGCGACCAGCACCTCGACGGCGGCGTCGCCCACCGCCGGCGCCCGCGCGGCCTCGGGGGCCGCAGATGGCTCGGGTGTCGGCCCGCGCTCGGTGACCGCGCAACCGGCAAGCAAGGCCAGGGCGAGCACGGCACCGCCACGGGCTCGCCCGGAGCGGGGCAATGCGAAACTCGGCTGGGCGTTCAGGTGCATGCAGGCTCGGCACCGGGGGCTCGATCGGGGCCCCTACCATATCCGGTTTTACCCCCGATTCAAGCGCCCGCGGCCGGCTCAGTTGTGCTGGTTGCACTCCGAGCCGCGGCGCGGCTCGCTGCCGCGTATGAACGGCAGGGTCAGCCGGTCCCAGCAACGCTGGTCGGCGAGCAAGCCATCCTGGCGTCCCACCTCCACCAGCGCGATGTCGGCGGGCGGGGCGAGCTCCAGCGGGACATGGGTCAGGGCGGCGAAGATCCGGCCCCAGATGCGCATCGCGCCGGTGCTGCCGCTCAGCCCCGTCGGCTGGTTGTCGTCGCGCCCGACCCAAACCACCCCGGCGTGCTCGGCGCTGAAGCCCGCGAACCAGCTGTCGCGGTACTCGTCGGTCGTGCCGGTCTTGCCCGCGGCCCCCAGCTCCGGGGGCAGCTCGGCTGCGAGCGCGCTGGCGGTGCCGTTG
>JBFKOE010000083.1:0-8002 GCA_041629015.1 Gammaproteobacteria bacterium | reverse complement strand
GGGTTATTGCATTCGGAGTCCGCCCATGACCCTGCGCAGCGCACTGGGAGCGATCACCGCCAAGTTCAGACGCTCGAATCCGCCGGCCAGCGCCCCTGCCCCGGTGGTGGCCGCCGTCAAGCCGCGCCAGCCCGAACCGGACCTGGTCGGAACCCTGCTTGGCGAGCACAAGCAGCTCAGGGCACTGATGAAGGGGATCCTCGACGAGGCCAAGCGCAAGAGCTTCGACCGAGCCCGGGCGCGGCTGAGCGACTTCGAGACGCTGGTCGATCACCACCTCGGCTTCGAGGACCGTAATCTCTATGCCGCGCTCAAGCGCGAGCTTCCCAGCCACGCTGGCAACGTGCAGCGCTGCCAGGCGGAGCTGGAGGGAGTGCGGCGCGAGCTGCGCCTGGTCGCGCAGGTCTGCCCCGCGCAGGGCCCGTGGCCGTCGAACGCGCTGGTCTCGATGAGCAAGCTGTTCGACCGCCTGAAAGAGCGGCTCTCCTACGAGGAGATGGCCCTGTTCCCGGTCTACCGCGCGCTCGGTGACGACCGCGAGATCACCGACAAGACCCAGATCTTCGATCGCTCGTTCAACGCCCGGCTCAAGGCCAACGGCCAGCAACGCGCCTGACCGGTGCCCGAAACGCAAGAAGGCCGGCGTTGCCGACGCCGGCCTTCTTCATTTCTGCCTGGTGGCTATGCCCTGACTCGAACAGGGGACCCCATCATTATGAGTGATGTGCTCTAACCAACTGAGCTACATAGCCATAGCCGTGAGCGCTGAACACCCGCGCCACGGCGGGGGGCTATTGTCGTAACGCCCCCGAAGGCTGTCAAGAAGTCAGCGCTCACTAACATCGCACTACACGTTGAAGCGAAAGTGGACCACGTCGCCGTCCTGAACCACGTAGTCCTTGCCCTCCAGGCGCCACTTGCCGGCGTCCTTGGACCCCTGCTCCCCGCCGCAGGCGACGTAGTCCGCATAGGCGACCACCTCGGCGCGGATAAAGCCCTTCTGGAAGTCGGTGTGGATCACCCCGGCGGCCTCCGGGGCCGTGGCGCCGACGCGAACGGTCCAGGCCCGCACCTCCTTCTCGCCCGCGGTGAAGAAGGTGTGCAGGCCAAGCAGGCGATAGCCGGCGTGGACGACCCGGTCGAGGCCCGGCTCCTGCAGGCCGAGATCCGCCAGGAACTCCGCCTTCTCGGCATCCTCGAGCTGTGCGATCTCGGCCTCCAGCGCGGCGCAGAACGGCACTACCTCGGCGTCCTCCGCCCGCGCGATCGAGCGCACCGCGTCCAGGTACGGGTTGCCGGATAACCCGCCCTCGGCGACGTTCGCGAGATAAATCGTGGGCTTGCCGGTCAGCAGATTCAGATCGCGGATAATGGCCCGCTGGACCGGATCGAGTCGCAGCGAGCGCGCCCGCTGGCCGGCGTCCAGATGATCGCGCAGCCCCTGCAACACGTCGCGCAAGGCGAGCGCCGGCTTGCTGCCGCCAGCCTTGGTCGCCTTGAGAGCGCGCTCAAGTGCCCGCTCGACGGTCGCGAGATCGGCAAGGGCCAGCTCGGTGTTGATGATCTCGATGTCCGAGGCGGGATCGATCTTGCCGGCGACGTGGGTAACGTCGCCGTCCTCGAAGCAGCGCACCACGTGCGCAATGGCATCGGTCTCGCGGATGTTGGCCAGGAACTGGTTGCCCAGGCCTTCCCCCTTGGATGCCCCGGCGACCAGCCCGGCGATATCGACGAACTGCATGGTGGTCGGCACCACACGCTTGGGTTTCACGATCGCCGCCAGCGCGTCCAGACGCGGGTCGGGCAGGGGAACGACGCCCACGTTCGGCTCGATGGTGCAGAAAGGGTAGTTTTCCGCCGCGATCGCGGCGCGGGTGAGCGCGTTGAACAGCGTCGACTTGCCGACGTTGGGCAGTCCCACGATCCCGCACCGAAAACCCATGCGCAGCCTCACAGCTCGGAAAAACGAGCGCTCATTGTATGGATGGGAATTCGGATGGCAAACGAACCATGCCTGCGCTAAGGTCTCGCGCGACCTGCAGGGGGCAAGCGATGGAGTTCACCTACGTCAATGCGCTCGTGCTGATGCTCGCCTGGGGCGGCTACGGGGCGCTGCACTCGCTGCTCGCGGCCGAAAGCTGCAAGCGCCTCGTGCAACGGCGCTGGCCGCGGGTACAGCGTGCCTATCGCATCGCTTACAACCTCCTGGCTCTGGCGCTGCTGATCCCGCCCTTCTGGCTGCTGCTCGCGTGGCGCAGCTCGCCGAGCTGGAGTTGGAGCTGGCCGGGCCCGCTCGGCTGGCTGGCGGACGGCCTGGCGCTAGCGGCTATAGCCGGCTTCGTCTATACCTCCCGCGGCTACGGCAGTGCCGAGTTCCTGGGCTTACGCCAGTGGCGCGGCGGCGCGCAGGCGCGCGAGCTGCCGCCCCTGCAGGTCACCGGGCCACACCGTTTCGTACGCCACCCCTGGTACTTCCTGGGCCTGGTCATCCTCTGGACCCGGCACATGGATCCGGCGCTGCTCAGCACCGCGGTCGCGCTGAGTGCCTATCTGTGGATCGGGTCGCTGCTTGAGGAGAAGAAGCTCCTGACGCTCTACGGCACGGCATACGCCCGTTACCGTGAACGTGTGCCGGGGCTGCTGCCCCTGCCGGGACGATCGCTCAGCCGGGGTGAGGCCGAGCGGTGGCTGGAAGAGCACAAGACATAAAAAAACCGGAGCCTGTGGCTCCGGTTTCAGCGATACATCAGCAAGCTCACTTATTATTATTGATTTTCCTGATTACCAGAACGGGTGTTACCCCCCCTCCCCTCTTGATCCTTGCTGGCAGGCGCCGGTCTTATACGAGAAAGATGAGGTTGCTAATGATGACGGCAACCACGGTCACCAAGAACAGCTTCAACATTCCTAGCTCCGAAAGCCGTACGAATACGTTGTTATGTTTACTATCGGCAGACGGCATTCTTTCTGAAAGCGATCGGTTCCCAAGCCCTACGTGACGAACCTCACACTCCCGCCCGGTCCTCCCAGCCGTTTGCGCTACCCTCCTGTCGCAACGCCAGGGCCGTACTGCACCGGTGACGGCGGACGCTATCACCGCGGCTCCGATTCTGTCAAGAAAATCATGGGATTGCCCAAACAAAACTGGTGGAGGCACGGCCACGGCCTGACATCGGTCAGCTAGCCTGGCTGGAATCCTCGGCCACCACCCGGTCGCGCCCGCCCTCCTTGGCCAGATATAGCGCCTGATCGGCGCGCTCGAGCAGCTCGCGGCCCGCCTCGTCCGGGTCCACCGCGCGATCGACCCGCGCCAGCACCGAGATGCCGACCGAGATGGTGATCGCCAGTGGATCGACGCCCGAATACGCGAAGCGGTGTCCCCGAACCGCCCGGCGGATGCGCTCGGCGACCATGAGCGCCTCTTCACGGCCGGTTCCCGGCAGCAGGGCGGTGAACTCCTCGCCGCCGTAACGGGCGAGGATGTCGATGTTGCGCAGGTGCGCACGGATGATGCGCGCCACATCCTGCAGCACGTAATCGCCCACGCCGTGACCGTGCGTGTCGTTGACCCGTTTGAAGTGATCGACGTCGAGGAACAGGCAGCTCAGCGCCTGGCGCTCGCGCTGCACCCGGCGCAGCTCCTCCGCCAGGCGGCCGTCAAAGTAGCGGCGGTTGCTCACGCCGGTAAGTGTGTCCGTGAGGCCAACCCGCCGAAGCCGCTCGTGATTGAGCGCGTTCTCCAGGCAGACCGCGACCACCGCGCCGAAGTGGGCGAGAAAATCGGTGCTGTGCGTGCCCCGGTAACGCTCCTGATCGCAACTGCCGAGGTTCAGGCTGCCAACGATCCGGCCCTCGCGCACCAGCGGCAAGAGGGCGACGCTCGCCGGCTGGGGCAATGCCGGTGGAAACAAGGCGCCGTGATCGGGCTGCATGCGACCGAGGCGCGGCGCGCGCGGCTCGGCGAATAAGGCGTCGAGACCGCCGAGGCGGTCGACGAAGACGACCTGCGGCAGGTTGTCGATATCGGTACCGCCATGCTGCAACAGGTGTCGGATCTCGTGGTCGGGATCGATCACGGCCAGCGTGATGACGTCCAGCCGGAACTTGACCCGGGTCTCGTGAACCACCATCAACAACAACTCGTAGAGCGACGTGGTGGAGAGCAGCAGCAGTTCCTGGGCGTGAAAGCGGCGATAACGTTCTTCGTTATCCTCCGCCCAGCGCATCAGCACCTTCAGCCGCCGTTGCAGGCCGCGAACCTCGGCACCCGGCTCGATTCCCAGCTCGTTCCGACCGCTCATCAAGCTCGCCCCCGCCACCCCCACGCCGAGACCGTCCGCGAGGCGCACCGGCGTTCGTGCTCCGACATTGGCGCGCAGACTGCCACA
Source organism: Gammaproteobacteria bacterium (assembly GCA_041629015.1). Lineage (GTDB taxonomy): Bacteria > Pseudomonadota > Gammaproteobacteria > QQUJ01 > QQUJ01 > JBFKOE01. The sequence goes on along the minus strand of JBFKOE010000083.1, from coordinate 3,614 downwards.
GCGCTCCCGGCATTTCGGTGACACAGTCTACACCGCCCGCCGGCGGTGCCCCCGTAGCGCACCTCGGCTACACTGCCGGCCATGCCCGCGCGCACGACCCGCATTGTCATCGTCGGCTGCGGCTACGGCGGCTTAGCCGCTGCACGGCGGCTCGCGGCCGCCCGCCGCCCCGGACTGGAGATCGTCGCCTACAATCGCACGCCGGTCCTCTACAACTATCCGATTCTGCCGCGGCTGTTGTTCGAGGACGTTCCCGCCGCGCACATCGACATCCCCCTGCGCTCGCTGTTGCACGGCACCGGCGTCGAGCTCCGGGTGGAGCGCGTGGAGCAATTCGACGCCGCGCGACGCTGCCTGGTCACCGCCAACGGTGTACGCGAATTCGACTTCGCGATCATCGCCCCGGGCTCGCGAGCGATTCCGATTGCGCAGGCCGACGGCATGCACGTGTATTACCCCAAGGCCTCCCGTCACCTCGTGCGCCTGCGCGCCGCGATCGAGACCCTGGCGGATCGTGCCGCGCGCGAGCGCGAGCACTTGCACGTCGCCGTCATCGGCGGCGGCTTGACCGGAGCGGAGTTCGCCGCGGCGGCGCGCGCGGCCGCCGATCGCGCCTGCGCGCGGCGTGGCGCCGATCGTAGCGACATCGCGATCGACCTCTACGAGCAAGCCGCGCGCATTCTGCCTCATTGCCCGCCGCGACTCGCCCGGCGAGTCGCCGAGATCCTCGAACGCCGCGGCGTGTCGCTGCACCCGCGCCACGCCATCGAGCGCGTGGAGGCCGACCGGCTGCGAATTGCCGGCAAGCAGCCGCGCGCGGATCTGGCGCTGTGCTGCATCGGCAGCGCTCCCGACCTGCGGGTTGCGCTCGGCGGCCTGGAACTCGAGCCCGCCGGCGTGGCGGTGGCACCCACGCTGCAGGCAGTGGGCGTCGAGCAGGTGTTCGCAGTGGGCGATGCGATCGCGCGTCATCCGCCTCCCGCTGGCGAGACCAAGCGGGCGAGCCACGCGCGCAGCCAGGGCGAGTTCGCGGCTCGCAATCTGCTGCGCCTGATCGAAGGCCAGTCCGCGCTACCGTATCGCGACCGGGCAACCGTCACCGCGCTCACCCTGGGCGCGCGGGAAGCCGTGCTGGAATACCGGGGCGCCTGCGTGGCGGGCCGTTGGCTTGCGCCCCTGCGTCGCCATGCGGAGCTGCGCGAGCACCGCCACGCCCGCGGACACGGCGATCCGTAAAGGCTCGGGATGCGAACCCGGTCACGGGAACGCGGCCACGATGCCTTGGTATCATGGGCAACAACGGCCCGGACGAACGTGATGCCGCCCATGACCTATCGCCCGTTGCTGGTTTCCATCCTGATGCTGACGCTCGCGGCCTGCGGCGGACAGGTCGTGCGCTGGCAACCACCGCCCGCGACGCCCGCGCTCGGCGCGGTCGGCAGCGTGACGGCGGTCGGCGAGCGCATCGCGAGCACCGCCGAACGCATGCTGGGCGTCCCCTATCGCTACGGCGGCAAGGGCACCGAGGGCTTCGACTGCAGCGGGCTGGTGTTCTACAGCCATCGCGCCGCCGGCCGCCGCGTACCGCGCACCACCCGCGGCCAGTTCCGCGCCGCGCGCCCAATCAGCATGGAGGCATTGCGACCGGGCGATGTCCTGTTCTTCGATTTCGAGGACAAGATCGGGCACGTCGCGATCTACACCGGCGACGGCGAGTTCGTCCACGCCCCCTCCTCGGGAAAGCGGGTCTCGCGAGCCAGCCTCGAGAACCGATTCTGGCGTTCGCGGCTGGTCAGCGCCGGGCGCCTCTACCACTTGCCCTGAGCGCCACGAGCGCCCGCGGCGCGTTGCGTCAGGGGCGAAGGGCGCCGCGCAGCGCCTGCTCGAGGTGCTCGATGATCCTGCCCTCCAGCCAGTAGCGCGCCGCCCACGGCGCCGCGCCGCTCACGAAGCCGACGTGCCCGCCCGTCGTGCTCAGCTCCAGGGTGATGCCCGGGCCGAGTTCCTCGTGCCGCGGCACCACCTCCGGCGTCATGAACGGATCATCCAGCGCGTGCAGGATCAGGGTTGGTGTGTGGACGCTCGCCAGGTACTGCCGCGAACTGCTGCGCGCGTAATAGTCGTCGACTCCCGCAAAGCCGTGCAAGGGCGCGGTGACCGCCTGGTCGAAGCGTCGAAAGCTGGTAAGGCTGGCGATGCGCACCCCGTCCAGCGGCAAGGGCACGCGTCGCAGCTTGCGGCGCAGGTTGGCGCGCATTCGCCGCAGCAGAACCCATTGGTAGAAGCGCGAGAACCCGCGCTCCAGCCGCGCGGCCACCGCCGCCAGATCGAAGGGCACCGATACGGCAACCGCCGCCTCGACGGGCGCCGTCTCGGCGCACTCGCCGAGCCACTTCAGGAGGACGTTGCCGCCCAGCGAATAGCCGATCACCGCCAGCACGCGATCCGGGTAGCGGCGCCGCAGCTCGCCGACCACGAAAGCCAGGTCGCCGGTCTCGCCGGAGTGGTAGCCGCGGGTCCGGCGATTCGGCTCGCCGCTGCAGCCACGAAAATGCATGACCACGGCCGCGTAGCCGCGGCGGCGCAAGGCATCGAGCATACCCACCACGTAGGGCGAGCGCAGCGAGCCTTCCAGGCCGTGGAGCAGCAGCACCAGCGGCCCGTTTCCGCCCTCGGCCCAGGCCAGATCGAGGAAGTCGCCGTCAGGGGTGTCGACGCGTTCCACCGTCACCGGCGGGCGGGCGCGACGACGCACGCTGTTCGGCCACAGCGTCTGTCCATGCGGACCGGCGAGCCAGGGCGCCGGCCGAAATCCGCTGCTCACCACCCGAGCCCGCACTCGCGATCTCCCCCTGGCGCACTGGCCGTCCCGTTTCGCCGGCGCACCAAAAGCATCTACCATTGGTCCGGCGGAGGATTGCAAGCCTGATGATTCGACCACGACTAATCAAGCGCAAGCTGCTGGGCCTGATCTGGGAGGACCGGCCGGCGACGGCCGCGGGACCGCGCGCGCAGCTGGTCCGCGCCGCGCGCATCCTGCACGTCGTCGTCCAGGACCTGCGCAAGGGCGAGCTGACCCTGCAGGCCATGAGCCTGGTCTACACGACCCTGCTCTCGCTGGTGCCGCTGCTCGCGGTGAGCTTCTCGGTGCTCAAGGCCTTTGGCGTGCACTACCGGCTCGAGCCGGTCCTGCTCAGCGTGCTCGAGCCCATGGGCGAGCGCGGCGTCGAGATCGCCGAACGCATCGTCGGCTTCGTCAGCAACGTCAGCGCGGGGGTGCTGGGCTCGGTCGGGCTGGCGTTCCTGTTCTACACGGTCGTCTCGCTGATGCAGAAGATCGAGCGGGCCTTCAACTTCACCTGGCACGTCGACAACGAGCGCAGCCTGGCGCAGCGTTTCAGCGATTACCTGAGCGTCGTCGTGGTCGGACCGGTGCTGGTGTTCGCGGCGGTCGGGCTCGCCGCCAGCGCCATGAGCCACGCCATGGTCGGCGCGATCCTCGCCATCCCGGTGCTGGGCGCGATATTCGACGCCATCGGCAGGTTGATCCCCTACCTGCTGGTGACGGTGGCCTTTACGGTGATCTACGTCTTCGTGCCCAACACGCGGGTGCG
>JBFKOE010000082.1:0-8037 GCA_041629015.1 Gammaproteobacteria bacterium | reverse complement strand
GGGTCCAGGTCCGGCGCATGGCCGATGGCTGTTACGCCAGCGTGCACGGCGAGATCACCCGCCTCAAGGAGCGCGAGGCCGAGCTCGAGAAGGCGCTCGAGGAACAGCGCGGCCTGATCGCGACGCTCCCCGACGCCGTGGTCGTGCTCGATCAAGGCGGGCGGCTGGTGCGCTGGAACCGCGCCTTCGAGGAAACCGTCAGCCGCGACGCCGAGGCCCTGGAGGGGCTCGCGCTGGCGGAGCTGGTCCCGGAGGGCGAGCGCGAGCAGGTGGCCGAGACGATCGCCCGGGCGATCGCCGGCGGCGCGCTCAGCGATGACTTCACGCTTCGCGGTCGCGGCAAGGCGCTGACCCGCTGCCACTGGGTCGGTGTTGCGCGCAAGGGCCCGAGCGGCGAGCCCGCGGGTCTGATCGCGACCGGACGCGACCTCGACCAGTCGCACAAGCAGGAGCAGCGCCTGCGCCAGGCCGCCAAGGTGTTCGAGACCACCACCGAGGGGGTGGTCATCACCGATGCGAGCGCCAACATCGTCGCCGTCAACCCCGCCTTCAGCGCCATCACCGGATACTCGGAGAGCGAGGCGGTGGGCAAGAACCCGCGTGTCCTCAAGTCGCATCGCCACGACGAGGAGTTCTACCAGGAGTTGTGGAAGTCGCTCTCCGAGGATGGGATCTGGCAGGGCGAGATCTGGAACCGGCGCAAGAACGGCGAGATCTATCCCGAGTGGCTGACCGTCAACGCAGTGCGCGACGGGGCGGGCAACATCGAGAATTACGTCGGGGTGTTCACCGACATCTCCGCGCTGAAGAGCTCGCAGGAGCGCCTGCAGCACCTGGCTCACCACGACGCCCTCACCGGGCTTCCCAACCGGCTGCTGCTGCAGGACCGGCTGCAGCACGCCATCAAGCACGCCGATCGCGATCGGCACAGCCTCGGGGTGCTGTTCCTGGATCTCGATCATTTCAAGAACGTGAACGACTCCCTCGGCCACCCGGTGGGCGATCAGGTGCTCAAGGAAATCGCCGAGCGGCTGGTCGGCACCGTGCGCGAGAACGATACCGTGGCCCGCCTCGGCGGCGACGAGTTCGTGATCCTGCTCGAAGAGGTGCGCGACACCGAGGCGGTGCAGATGGTCACCCGCAAGGTGCTGGACCTGTTCGAGAAGGAGATCGTGGTGGAGGGCAACGACATACGGCTCTCCACCAGCATCGGGGTCAGCCTCTACCCGCGCGACGGCGCCGACGCCGAGACGCTGCTCAAGCACGCCGACTCGGCGATGTACCGGGCGAAGGAGAAGGGGCGCAACACCAGCCAGTTCTACACCCAGGAGATCAGCACCAACGCCTTCGAGCGCTACCTGCTGGAGACCAACCTGCGTCGCGCCGTCAGCGAGCAGGAATTCACGCTCTACTACCAGCCGCAGTTCTCGCTCGATACCGGCACCCTGGCGGGCGCCGAGGCGCTGATCCGCTGGCAGCACCCGGACCTCGGGATCGTTTCGCCAACGCGCTTCATCCCGCTGGCCGAGGAGATCGGGCTGATCGAGCCGATCGGCAGCTGGGTGCTGCGCTCGGCCTGCGCGCAGATGAAGGCCTGGTTCGACGAGGGCTATCGCGACTACCACATCGCGGTGAATCTATCGGGGCTGCAGATTCAGCGCGGGCGGATCGTGGACATAGTCAAGGAGGTGCTGGAGGAGACCGGGCTCGAGCCCCGACTGCTCGAGCTCGAGATCACCGAGAGCTTCATCATGCGCCAGGAAGAGCGCGCCGTGGAGGTGCTCGACAGCCTGCGCGCCCTCGGCGTGAGCCTCGCGATCGACGACTTCGGCACCGGTTACAGCTCGCTCACCTATCTCAAGCGCCTGCCGGTGAACAAGATCAAGATCGACCGCTCCTTCGTCAAGGACATCCCGACCGACGCCAACGACGAGGCGATCGCGCGGGCGATCATCGCGCTCGCCCACAGCCTTCAGCTCACCGTGGTCGCTGAGGGCGTGGAGACGGCGGCCCAGCAGAGCTTCCTGCGCGAGCAGAACTGCGACGGCGCGCAGGGTTTCCTCTACAGCGAGCCGGTCCCGGCCGAGGTGTTTGCCGAGCAGCTGCGGCGGGTCGAGGAGAGCAAGAAGCAGATTGTGGGCGGCGGCGCCTGAGCGCGCCGGGCGCAGGGGCAGGAACGAGAAAGGCCACCCGCGGGGGTGGCCTTTCCGTTCCTGCGCGTCAGCCGACGCGCGGCACAACGCTGCTCACTTGGCCAGCTTGCGCAGCTCCGCCAGGCTTTCGTTGAAGCGCTTGCTCAGCGCATCGTAGGCCTCCTGGTTGGCCTCGGCGCAGATCTCGGCCAGCTCGCGCATGTGCCCCAGGGCGCGGTCGAGTGCCTGCTGAAAGATCTCCGCCTGCTTGGTCATCGCCTGCTGCGGGTCACCGGCCTTGCCGGCCGTCTCCGATATATCCTTTGCCTCCTGCCAGGCCTGCTGCAGGATCTCGCGCTGGCGCTCGGCGATCTTCTGCATGCCGCCAAAGGCCGCCTTGTTGGCGTTGGTCAGCGCCTCGACATTCTTGCGCTGGTTTGCCATCACGGCATCCATGTCCATGCCCGGAACCTGCCACTGGCTGAACGCTGCATTCAGCTCCTGGAAGGTCTTGGTCGGGTCGAACTTGGCGAAAAACTCGGTGAAATCGAAGGGGTTGGCTTGTTTTGGCATGGTCTCGCTCCGTGGGATTGCTGCACCGCACAAATTTGGGGTGGCAAGTATGCGCCCCCTGGCGGTGGTCGTCAAGTTTGAGGCGGCCGGCCGCCCCGGCCCGGCAAGGCCCGGGCAGACGCGGCGCGGTCAGTCGTCCAGCGCGTCGACGCAGATCTGCACGCGGCCCTCGTGGACCCGGGTCGGGAAGGTGCGCAGGTCCTCGTAGGCGGGCGGCGCGGTGACTTCGCCGGTGCGGATGCAGAAGCGCGCCCCGTGCCGGGGGCAGATGATCTCGTCGCCCTCGATGAGCCCGCCGCCGAGCGACTCGTAGTCGTGGGTGCACACGTCCTCGATGGCGTGGATGCCGTCAGCGAGCTTGATCACCGCGATCGAGCAGTCCTCGTAGCGCAACTCGTGTACGACCCCGGTCTCCAGCTGGTGCTCGCCAGCGACGTCGATCCAGTGCGTCATTGCGCGCCGGTCCCGCCGCCGGACTAGAACAGGCCGAGCTGCAGGCGGGCGACCTCGGAGAGCCGGTCCTGCGTCCACGGCGGATCCCAGGTCAGCTCCACGTGGCAGTCGGCCACTCCGGGGACTGCCTTGACGTGCTCGCCCACGGTGTCGGGGAAGGTCTGAGCCACGGGGCAGCCCGGCGTGGTCAGCGTCATGGTGACGTGGACGACGGCGTCGTCCTTGACGTCGATGGCGTAGATCAGCCCCAGGTCGTAGATGTTGAGGGGGATCTCGGGGTCGTAGACGTTACGCAGCGCATCCACGATGCGCTCCTCGAGTTCCGCCGGGCTCGGCGGCCCGCGCAACGGCTCAAAATCCTGCTTGGCTTCACTCATCGCATTCTTCCCGTACTGGGCGCGGCGCAGGGGCGTCGCGCGACATCCTTCAAATCGTGAGGTCTACCGCCTTTCATTCCGTGGTCACGACCTCGCCGCTGCGCTCCAGCGCCGCGTTCAGCGTGTGCCAGGCGAGGGTCGCGCACTTGACCCGCGCCGGGTACTCGCGCACCCCCTCGAGCACCGCCAGCTTGCCCAGCGCGGGCGTCGCGCCGGACTCCCCGGTCGCCATGCGGTGGAAGTCGGCGAACAGCGCCTCGGCGTCCTCGACCCGCATCCCCGTGAGCACCTCGGACATCAGCGAGGCCGAGGCGGTCGAGATCGCGCAACCGTGGCCGATGAAGCTGAGGTCCACTATGCGTCCGTCCTCGATTCGCGCGTAGACGGTCACCTGGTCGCCGCACAGCGGGTTGTTGCCCTCCGCATGGCGGTTCGCCTCGGGCATAGAGCGGAAATTGCGCGGATTGCGGTTGTGATCGAAGATCACCTCCTGGTACAGGTCGCGCAGGTCGCTCATCGGCCGAACATCTCCTTGGCCTTGAGGAGCGCCGCGATCAGCCGATCGACGTCGGCCCGGGTGTTGTAGAAGGCGAACGAGGCGCGTGCCGTCGCCGCCACGCCGTAGTGGGTCATCACCGGCATGGTGCAGTGGTGCCCGGCGCGAATGGCCACGCCCTCGTGATCGACGATGGTCCCGAGATCGTGGGCATGGATGCCGTCGATGGTGAACGACAGGATGCTGGCCTTCTCGGTCGCGGTGCCGACCAGGCGCAGCCCCAGCACTTCCTGGGCCGCAGCGGTGGCGTAGGCGAGCAGTTCGTGTTCGTAGGCCGCGATCCGCTCCAGCCCGATGTCGCTCAGGTACTCGACCGCGACCCCCAGCCCGTAGGCGCCGGCGATGTGCGGGGTGCCGGCCTCGAACTTGTGCGGCAGGGTGTTGTACTCGGTCTTCTCGAAGCTGACCGTGCGGATCATGTCCCCGCCGCCCTGGTACGGGGGCATGCCCTCGAGCAGCGACCGCCGGCCATAGAGCACGCCGATGCCCGTGGGGCCGAAGACCTTGTGGCCCGAGAGCACGTAGAAATCGCAGTCGAGCGCCTGCACGTCCACGGCCAGATGGGGCACGGCCTGGGCCCCGTCCAGCACCACCGGGACGTCGATCGCGTGCGCGGCCTCGATGATCTCGCGCACCGGGTTGATGGTGCCGAGCGAGTTCGAGACATGCACCACGGACACCAGACGTGTGCGGGGACCGAGCAGGCGGTGGAACTCCTCAATGCGCAGCGTACCGCTGTCGTCGAAGGGGATGACCTGCAGACGAGCGCCGGTCTGCTCGCAGAGCATCTGCCAGGGCACGATGTTGGAGTGGTGCTCCATTTCGCTGATCAGGATCTCGTCGCCGTCGCGCAGTCGCGAGCGCCCGTAGCTTTGGGCTATGAGGTTCAGGGCCTCGGTGGCTCCGCGCACGAAGATGATCTCGGCCTCGTCCTCGGCGTTGATGAAGCGGCGCAGCTTGGCGCGCGCGCCCTCGTAGTCGCGGGTGGCACGCTCGCTGAGTTGATGCACGCCGCGATGCACGTTGGCATTATCCTCGCGGTAATAGCGGGCCACGGCGTCGATCACGGCGTTCGGCTTCTGCGCCGTGGCCGCGTTGTCCAGGTAAACCAGCTCGCGACCGTTCACGTGCTGGTGCAGGGCGGGGAAATCGCCGCGCAGCCGTTCGGGCTCAAAGGGTGCGGGATGCCCGACGCCGGGTGCGAGCTCGGTCACGGTGCTCATATCAGCTCCCTCACGCGCCCGCCGTCGGGCAGGCGGGCCAGCACGAGTTCCTCCAGGCGCCGGCGCAGCGCTTCGGGCTCGACCTTGCGCAGCAGTTCGCCGACGAAGGAGTAGGTGAGCAGGCTGCGCGCGACCATGTCCTCGATGCCGCGCGAGCGCAGATAGAAGACCGCATCGAGGTCGAGCTCGCCGACGGTGGCGCCGTGAGCGCACTTGACGTCGTCGGCATAGATCTCTAGCTGCGGCTTGGTGTCTATCTCGGCCTCTCGCGAGAGCAGCAGGTTGTTGTTGGACTGCTGCGCGTCGGTGTGCTGTGCCTGCTCGCGGACCTGGACGCGGCCGTTGAATACGCCGCGCGAGCGCCCGGCCAGGATGCCCTTGTAGTGCTCGCGGCTGGTGCAGCGCGGAACGACGTGATCGATCGAGGTGTGGTTGTCGATGTGCTGGCGGCCATCGGTGATGTAGACGCCGTTCAGCGTGCAGCTCGAGCCCTGACCGGCGAGGGCAGCATAGACGTCGTGGCGCGCTAGGCGGGCGCCCAGCGATAGCGAGTGCGCGCTGAGGGTGCTGTCCTCGGCCTGGCGGACGCGCAGGGAACCGACGTGGTAGCCCTTCGCGCCCTGCTGCTGGATCGTGCAGTGCTCGAGGGCCGCGCCGCGGTCAAGGTGGATGTCGGTCACGGTGTTGACCAGGTAGGGATGGTCTGCGGTGCCAACGTAGTGCTCGATCAGGCGGGCCCGCGAGTTCGCCCCCATGCGCACGAGCACGCGCGGATGCGCGGCCTTGGCCGCGCTTGCCGTGGTGGCCACGAAGAGCAAGTGCACCGGATACGCCAGTTCGGTGTCCGCCTCGATCTCGATGCAGGCGCCATCGTTGAGGAATGCGGCGTTCAGGGCCTCGAACCAGCGCAGGCTATCGGTGTCGCCGAGCTGCTCACGCAGCCGCTCGGGAGTCTTCGCGATCGCGCTCGAGAGGCTGTCCAGCCGCGCCCCGGGCGCGGAGCCCGGTTCGGAGAGTCCCGCTGCGTAGTGCCCGTCTATGAATACCAGCAGGTGGGGGCGCGCCCCGGCGAGCTGGTAAGGCGCCAGATCGAGCGCGGGCGCGAAGGCTTGCGGTCCGGCGACGCCTTCGATGTGCTCGGCAATGAGGTCCACGCCGGTGTATTTCCAATCCTCGTCGCGGCGGCTTGGCAGGCCGCTGCTCAGGAAACGCGCGAATGCCGCCCGCCGCGTCTCCCGCAGCCAGTCCTCGCCGCCGGCGCAAAGCGCCTCGTGCGCTTGCGTCTGCGCGCTCAGGAACTGGTTCTTCGTCTCTAGCTCGACCATGGGGCTTGCTCAGGCGGCACCGCCGGCTTGCTGCTCCGCCACCCAGGAGTAGCCGCTTTCCTCGAGCTCGAGCGCGAGCTCGCGTCCGCCCGAGCGCGCAACCCGGCCCTGGGCGAGCACGTGCACGCGATCGGGGACGATGTAGTTGAGCAGCCGCTGGTAGTGGGTTACCACGACGAATGCGCGCTCGGGGCTGCGCAGCTGGTTGACCCCCTCGGCGACGACCTTCAGCGCATCGATGTCGAGCCCCGAGTCGGTCTCATCGAGAATGGCCAGGCGCGGTTGCAGCAAGGCCATCTGCAGGATCTCGTTGCGCTTCTTCTCGCCGCCGGAGAAGCCTTGGTTGACCGCACGATAGAGAAAATCCTCGTTCATCTTCAGCGCGGCCATGCGTTCCTTGACGAAAGCGAGGAAGTCCATCGCGTCCATCTCGGCCTCGCCGCGGTGCTTGCGCACGGCGTTGACCGCGGCCTTGAGCAGCAGGATGTTGGTCACGCCGGGAATCTCCACCGGGTACTGGAACGCGAGAAAGATGCCGGCGCGGGCGCGAATCTCGGCGGGGAGCTCGAGCAGCGGCTCGCCCGCGTACAGCACCTCGCCCTCGAGGATCTCATATCCCTCGCGACCGGCGAGCACGTGCGCGAGCGTGCTCTTGCCCGATCCATTAGGACCCATGATCGCGTGCACCTCGCCGGCATTGACCGTGAGGTCGATGCCCTTGAGGATCTCCTTGTCGCCGACCGCGACCCGCAAGTTCTTGATTTCAAGCATTCTGATCCGACTCCCCGGGGGAAAATGTGGTTGGGCGCCTGCGCGCAGCTCAGCCGACGCTGCCCTCCAGGCTGATACCCAGCAGTTTCTGCGCCTCCACGGCGAACTCCATCGGCAACTCCTTGAAGACCTGCTTGCAGAAGCCGTTGACGATCATCGAGATCGCGTCCTCGGCCGACAGCCCGCGTTGCATGCAGTAGAAGAGCTGGTCTTCGCCGATCTTCGACGTGGATGCCTCGTGCTCGACCTGGGCGCTGGGGTTCTTCACCTCGATGTAGGGGAAGGTGTGCGCGCCGCAGCGATCGCCCATCAGCAGCGAGTCGCACTGGGTGTAGTTACGGGCGTTCTCGGCGTTCTTACCAATGCGCACCAGGCCGCGGTAGGAATTCTGGCCGCGTCCGGCGGAGATGCCCTTGGAGATGATGGTGCTGCGCGTGTTGCGGCCCATGTGGATCATCTTCGTCCCGGTATCGGCCTGCTGGCGGCGCCCGGCCAGCGCGACCGAGTAGAACTCGCCGATAGAGTTGTCCCCGCGCAGCAGGCAGCTGGGGTACTTCCAGGTGATCGCCGAGCCGGTCTCGACCTGGGTCCAGGAGATCTTGGAGCGGTCACCGCGGCAGTCGCCGC
>JBFKOE010000081.1:0-8075 GCA_041629015.1 Gammaproteobacteria bacterium | reverse complement strand
GGATGTAGGCGTCCTCGATCGAGGCCTCCATCCGCTCGGGATCGGTCACGAAGTACGGCGACAGGTAGCCGCGGTCGAACTGCATGCCCTCGACCACGTCGAGCTCGTTCTCCAGGCCGGAGCCGTCCTCGACCGTGATCACGCCCTCCTTGCCCACCTTCTGCATCGCCTCGGCGATGATGTTGCCGATCGACTCGTCGGCGTTGGCCGAGATGGTGCCGACCTGGGCGATCGCCTTGTCGTCGGCGCAGGGCACCGACATCTTCTTCAGGGCCTCGACGGTGGCCGTGACGGCCTTGTCGATGCCGCGCTTCAGGTCCATCGGGTTCATGCCCGCGGCAACGGCCTTGTGGCCCTCGCGTAGCATGGCCTGGGCAAGCACGGTGGCGGTGGTGGTGCCGTCGCCGGCGACGTCGGAGGTCTGGGAGGCGACTTCCTTGAGCATCTGCGCGCCCATGTTCTCGAACTTGTCCTTGAGTTCGATCTCCTTGGCCACGGAGACGCCGTCCTTGGTGACGGTCGGGGCGCCGAAGCTCTTCTCCAGCACCACGTTGCGGCCCTTGGGGCCGAGGGTCACCTTGACGGCGTTGGCCAGGATGTTCACGCCGTGCAGCATGCGCTGACGGGCTTCATCGCTGAATTTCACATCTTTTGCAGCCATTGCTTGATTCCTCGTCGAATTCTTTACGGATACGAAGCGGGTTGGACTCGGCGGGCGCCTACTTCTCGATCACGCCCATGATGTCCTCTTCGCGCATCACCAGCAGCTCCTCGCCCGAGACCTTGACCTCGGTGCCCGAGTACTTGCCGAACAGGACCTTGTCGCCGACCTTCACGTCCAACGGGCGGATCTCGCCGGACTCCAGGATCTTGCCTTTGCCGACCGCGATCACCTCGCCCTGGATGGGCTTCTCGGTGGCGGTGTCGGGGATGACGATGCCGCCCGGGCTGGTGCGCTCCTCGTCGACGCGCCGCACGATTACCCGGTCATGCAAGGGACGTATCTTCATGGGACTCCTCCATGCCAATTGTTGCAGTGCACTAATCAATCGGGGCCCGCGGGACGTAAGGCCCCGGGCCCCGGAATCCGTGCTACGGAGATTGGATCTCTGTTAGCACTCATGTTGAGTGAGTGCCAATCATAGTCCGCGAAACTGAGCTGTCAAGGGGTCAACGGGACGGAACTAGGTGGTCTGGTATCCAACTCAGTCCTCGCGCCTGAACTCGCCCTCGATGGTGCGCGGCCCGGACGGGTCGCGGGGCTGCAGGCGCTCCACGATCAGGCGCTGGGCCAGCCGGGCAATGAGCGCCCGGCGCAGCGCCGGCACCAGGCACAGGAAGCCGAAGGCATCGGTGACGAAGCCCGGGGTGAGCAGCAGGGCACCGCCGAGCAGCAGCGCCACGCCTTCCAGCAGTTCCACCGCCGGAAGCTCACCCTGATCCAGGCTGGAGCGGGCCCGGCCGAGGGTCGCGAGGCCCTGGTGGCGCAGCAGGGCGGCACCGAGGACCGCGGTCCCGACGACCAGCGCCACGGTCGGCAGGGCGCCGATCCGGCTCCCGACCTCGATCAGGAGGTAGATCTCGACCAGCGGCACCGCGAGGAACAGAAACAGCAGTATGGGCATCAAAGGCATGGAGCGGCGGCGTTCAGGGCGTTGCGGCGGCGGGCGCAGGGTATCATCGGTTTTCAGCGGGGCCCGCGGGCAAACGACAGGACCGGAGCGGACATGGGCGAGACACAAGCAGCGCGGCTGGTACTGTGCACCGTACCGGATGAGGACAGCGCGCGCCAGCTGGCCGACACGCTGGTCGGGGAGGGCCTGGCCGCCTGCGTCAACCTGGTGCCGGGGCTGGTCTCGATCTATCGCTGGCGCGGCGAGCGCCAGGAGGGCACGGAGCTGCTGCTGCTGATCAAGACCACCGCGCAGCGTTACCCGGCGCTGCAGGAACGCATCGCCTCCCTGCACCCCTACGAGCTTGCCGAGATCATCGCCGTGCCGATCAGCGAAGGGCTCCCGGCCTACCTGGACTGGGTCGGCGAATGCTGCGCGGAGCGCGGCTGATGCGCGCAGCAGCGGCGCTTATGCTCGCGCTCGCGGCCGCGCCGCTGCCGGCGCTCGAGCTGGCCGAGCCGCTGGATCCCGAGCTGGCCTTCGTGCTGCGCGCGCGCGCCGAGGGGCCGAACGGCGTCGAGCTGCGCTGGGACATCGCCGAGGGCTACTACCTGTACAAGGACAAGATCCGGGTGACGGCGCTGTCGGCGGATCACCGCCTGGGCGAGCCCGAGCTGCCCCCCGGCCGCGAGATCGAGGACGAGTTCTTCGGGCGCCAGGAGGTCTACCGCGGTCGCGTCAGCCTGCGGGTGCCGATCAGCCGCACCCCGGCAGCGGGCAGCGAGCTGCTCCTGGCGGTGCAGTCGCAGGGTTGCGCGGACCTGGGCGTCTGCTACCCGATCCAGCGCGAGGAGCGGCGCGTCCGCCTGCCGAATGCGCCGGGCACCGCTAACCTGGTGGCCGCGGCGCTGCCCGACTGGATGCGCGGCGAGCCGACGTTCCTGCATCCCGACGAGGCCTACCCCGTATCCGCGCGGCTGGATCGGTCCGGCAACATCGTGGTGCGCTGGCACATCGTCGATGGCTATTACCTCTATCGCGAGAAGATGAGCTTCCGCCTAGAAGGCGATCCGGCGGCGCGCATCGGCGAGCCCGAGATGCCACGCGGCAGAATGAGAGAGGACGAGTTCTTCGGCCGCATGGAGGTCTACGAGCAGCCGGTCGAGGTGACCGTGCCGCTGGCGGCGCGGGGTCCCGCGGACGCGCCGCTCAGCCTACAGATCGGCTACCAGGGCTGCGCCGCCGCCGGGCTTTGCTATGCGCCGATTACCAAGCGCATACCCATCCCGGCACCCTGATCCCGATGCCCCCGTTCGACGGCCAGTCATGCAGGGGCTAGGATGGGCACGGCGGCAAGATCGTTTTTTCCGGCAAACTGAACAGAGCTCGAGCGTGGCCTCCTCCAAGTCCTCCAACCCCCTCGCGATCGCCGCCGGCATCGTGCTGGCCGCGGCGGCCGCGATGGCCGGGATCTACTTTTATCTGGACGCGCAGTCGCCGTCCGTGCCTTCGCAGGCAGCAGCGCCAGCGAAAACGAGTGCGTCCGTGGGCGAGGCTCCGGGAGCGCCGGTTCCGGTCACCGAGTTCTCGCTGCCGGGCATCGACGGCAAGACCCACACCTTCGAGGAGTGGCGCGGCAAGGTCGTGATCCTGAACTTCTGGGCCACCTGGTGCCCACCGTGCCGGCGCGAGATCCCCGAGTTCGTCAAGCTGCAGACCGAGTACGGGGATCGCGGACTCCAGTTCATCGGCATCGCCCTGGACCGCGAGGACCTGGTGAAGCAGTACGCCGCCGAGGAGAAGCTCAACTACCCGCAGCTGTTCGGCCAGAACGAAATCTTCGAGCTGGGCCAAGCCCTGGGCAACTCCATGGGCGCGCTGCCGTTCACGGTCATCGTCGACCGCCAGGGGCTGATCCATCGGCGCATCTTCGGCGAGCTGGCACGCGAGGAGGCAATCGCGATTTTCGAGCCCCTGCTCGAGGGCTGAGGGACGACGCCGGCCGAGGCGGCGTCCGAAGCCCAGTTTTTCTCTTTCTGGACCCGATCTTGCAGGCTTCTGCGCCGAACGGTGCAAAATCGGGCGTTCCTGTAGACATGCCATTCGGGCTTGGGCACAATAGGCGCCCCGCGATCGCTAGCGACTGCGGCGCGCGCTGAACGTCGCCGATCTTGGCGCAAAAAGAGGCCGTTCCTCGCTTTCTTGAGGGCGGCCGACGAAGGGCACCCGGCACATGGCCCACATCCTGGTCCTCAATGGCCCGAACCTGAACCTGCTCGGCTCCCGGGAGCCGGAGGTCTACGGTCGTACGAGCCTGGAGGACATTCGGCTGCGCCTCGAGGCCGCCGCGGTCAAGCGCGGGCACACCGTCTCGTTCCGCCAGAGCAATGCCGAGCACGAGCTGGTGGAGCTCGCCCAGCAGGCCGGCGCCGACGGGGTGGACTTCATCCTGGTGAATCCCGCGGCCTTCACCCACACCAGCATCGCACTGCGCGACGCGCTGGCGGCGGCGGCGATCCCCTTCATCGAGGTACACCTGTCCAACATCCACCGCCGCGAGGCGTTTCGGCGCCGGTCGTATTTCTCCGACCTCGCCGAGGGCGTGATCTGCGGGCTGGGCGCCGAGGGCTATGCGCTGGCCCTGGAGGCGGCAATGCTGCGCCTGGAACAAGGCGCTTAGGCGGAAATCGACCATGGACATTCGCAAGATCAAGAAGCTGATCGAACTGCTCGAGGAGTCGGGGATCGCGGAACTGGAGATTCGCGAGGGCGAGGAATCGGTCCGTATCAGCCGCCACTCGCCGGCGCCGACGCCGCTGATGACCCCCCACTTCGTCAGCGTTCCGACGCCGGCGGCCCCCGGCCCCGCAGGGGCGGCGGCGCCCGAGGCGACGCCGGCGCCGGGCACCGCGGAGATCGAGGGCCACGTCATCGCCGCGCCTATGGTCGGCACCTTCTATCGCTCCCCTTCCCCGGGCAGCAAGGCATTCGTGGAGGAGGGCCAGACGGTCAAGGAAGGCGACACCCTGTGCATCATCGAGGCGATGAAGATGCTCAACCAGATCGAGGCCGATCGCGCCGGCGTGATCCGGGCCGTGCTCGCCGAGAACGCTCAGCCGGTCGAGTTCGGCCAGCCCCTGTTCGTCATCGAATGAGAAGCGTGGATGGTGGATGGTGATTGATAAAAAGCTGTTCGTGATCGCCAGCCGACTTTCGCCGTCGGTACGATGGCGGAGCCGTGATCGTGACGCGGGCTGCCCGTAGCACATCATCAACCAGTCACCAACCACCACCCAACTAGCCCATGCTCGACAAGATCGTCATCGCCAATCGCGGCGAAATCGCCCTGCGCATACTGCGAGCCTGCCGCGAGATGGGCATCAAGACCGTGGCGGCGCATTCCACGGCCGATCGCGACCTGATGCACGTGCGCCTGGCGGACGAGTCGGTGTGCATCGGCCCGCCGCCCTCGGCCGAGAGCTATCTCAACATTCCGGCCCTGATCAGCGCCGCCGAGGTAACCGACGCCATGGCGATCCATCCGGGCTACGGTTTCCTGTCCGAGAACGCGGATTTCGCCGAGCGCGTCGAGCAGAGCGGCTTCGTCTTCATCGGCCCGCGCCCGGAGACCATTCGCCTGATGGGCGACAAGGTCTCGGCGATCGCCGCCATGAAGAAGGCGGGCGTACCCTGCGTGCCGGGATCGGACGGCCCGCTTGGCGACAACCACGAAGAGAGCATGCGCCTGGCGCGCCAGATCGGCTACCCGGTGATCATCAAGGCCGCCGGCGGTGGCGGCGGGCGCGGCATGCGGGTGGTGCACTCGGACGCCAGCCTGGTCAGCTCCATCTCGCTGACCCGCGCGGAGGCCAGCGCAGCCTTCGGCAACGACATGGTGTACATGGAGAAGTTCCTGGAGAACCCGCGCCACATCGAGATCCAGGTGCTCGCCGACGAGCGCGGCAACGCGGTGCACCTCGGGGAGCGCGACTGCTCCATGCAGCGGCGTCACCAGAAGGTGGTCGAGGAGGCCCCGGCGCCCGGCATCAGCGGTGAGCAGCGCCAGCTCATCGGCGAGCGCTGCGCGGCCGCGTGCCGCGAGATCGGCTACCGCGGCGCCGGCACCTTCGAGTTTCTCTTTCAGGACGGGGAGTTCTACTTCATCGAGATGAACACGCGGGTGCAAGTCGAGCACCCGGTCACCGAGCTGATCACGGGAATCGACATCGTGCGCGAGCAGATCTGCATCGCGGCGGGGGAGCCGCTGCGCATGCGCCAGCAGGACGTCCGCTTCCGCGGTCACGCCATTGAGTGCCGCATCAATGCCGAGAACCCAATCAAGTTCACCCCTTCGCCGGGCACCATCACCCAGTTCCACGCCCCCGGCGGGCCCGGTATTCGAATGGACTCGCACATCTACACCGGCTATCGGGTGCCGCCTTACTACGATTCGCTGATCGGCAAGCTGGTCGCGCACGGCAATGATCGCTCCATCGCCATCGCCCGCCTGTGCACGGCATTGAACGAGCTGGTGATCGGCGGCATCGAGACCAACGTCCCGCTGCACCTGAACATCGTCACCGATGCGGCCTTTCAGGCCGGCGGCACCAACATCCACTATCTCGAGCAGCAGCTGCGCCGACGCAAGCACTGACCGGCGCCCGAGCCCGCCCGGCGATGCCCTGGACGCAACTCAGCCTGAGCACGGCGGCCGACCGCGCCCAGCGCCTGGCCGAGGCGCTGCAGGCCGCCGGCGCCCTGGCGGTGAGCCTCGCCGACGCCGCCGACGACCCGGTACTCGAGCCGGCACCCGGCGAGACCCGGGTCTGGACGCGTACGCGCCTGAGCGCGCTGTTCGCGGCAGGCACGGACCTCGACCCCCTGCGCCGGGCGCTCGCCCCACACCTCGAGCCGGCCGAACGCGCCTCCTGGAGCACCCGGGAACTAGCCGATCAGGACTGGGAACGCGCCTGGCTAGCGCACTTTCGGCCGCTGCGCTTCGGCCGCCGCCTGTGGGTGTGCCCCAGCGACCGCCCGCCGCCCGAGCCCGCGGCGGTGAACGTCGTCCTCGACCCCGGCCTCGCCTTCGGCACCGGCACGCACCCGAGCACCGCGCTGTGCCTGGAATGGCTGGACGGGGCGGAGTTGCGTGGCGCGCACCTGATCGACTACGGCTGCGGCTCGGGCATCCTGGCGGTCGCGGCGGCCCTGCTCGGGGCGCGCTCCGTGGTCGCGGTGGACATCGATCCCCAGGCGCTCGCCGCGACCGCTGAAAATGCCGCTCGCAACGGCGTGGGCGCGCGGATCAGCGCCTGCGCCCCGAAGGCGCTCGGCCCCGAGCCGGGAGCCGACATCGTGCTCGCCAACATCCTCGCCGGGACGCTGCTGGAACTGCGCGCGGCGCTGTGCGCCCTGCTGCGCCCGGGGGGCGCACTGGTGCTGTCCGGGATCCTCGCCGCGCAGGCGGCCGAGCTGCGCGCGGCCTACGCCGGCGAAATCTCCTTCGCGCCCGAGCGCGAGCGCGACGGCTGGGCGCTGCTCTGCGGCCACAAGGCTTGAGCGGGAACGCCCGCTTGGGCCGGCGGTGTTCGCCGCGATATGCTTGCCCGCACCCACGGTCACGTCCGATCCGGTGAGCGAGCAACGCCTAGTCACGCAGTGCCCGCACTGCTCGACGCTGTTTCGCATCAGTTCCGAGCAGCTTCGCGCCGCGCGCGGCAAGGCCCGCTGCAGCTGCTGCGGCGAGGTCTTCAACGCCCTGGAGGGCCTGCGCGAGGGGGCTGCCCTGGGCGAGCGCGAGCGCGCGATTCGCAGCCGCGATCAGACTCGCCCTAGCCCCAGGCGCGAGCGCGCGCCGCGCGCCCGACCCGCAGCTGAAGGCCCCGACCAGGCCGCGGCCGGCAGCACCGGCGAGCTCTTTGCCAACCACGATCCGCACCAGCCCGCGCTTAGCGGCGAACCCGCCGGACCGCCCGCCGAGATCGGCGCCGAAGCCACAACTGAGGCAGAGGACTGGCATCCGCTCGAATCGGATCCCGACGAGGTGGCACGTCTCGAGGCGCGCATCGAGTCGATCTACGAGCGCACCCTGCACCTGCCGCACACGCCCTACGAGGGAGACGAGGAGACCGAGCCGCGGGATGGCTCGGACGCTGACGAGTCGGGGATCCGCGAGCAGCCGGTGTTCTTTGACCTTTCGGAGTCCGGCGATGCCGAGCCGGATCCGATGGTGCTGATCGATCGGACACCCACCGGGGAGCATTCCGCCGCGGCGTTCTTTGACCTCGGGCCGGCCGAGGAAGAGACGGACGATCCCTGGGAACAGGCGACCGAGGAGGTGGAGCTTCAGCCCATCGATTCGGGCTTCTTCGAGTTCGACGAGCCCGTGCTCGAGGAGCGGATCCAGGACTACGAGCCCGAACTGGCGCCGCGCGAACTCCTCGCCCGCGACGCCGAGGTCGG
>JBFKOE010000080.1:0-8454 GCA_041629015.1 Gammaproteobacteria bacterium | reverse complement strand
TGTGGGCCGCCGCGGCGGCCGTGGTCATCCTGCTGTTCCTGATCGCCCTGCCCGAGCGCGACAGGGTCTCCCCGGGCGTGTCGGTCCAGGAGGCGCCTTCAGGGCCGCCGCCGGCCGAGCCGGGAGCCGCGGAAAAGCTGGCATCCGCGGGCGATCCGCGCGCGACGCGCCAGCTGCCACCGGCGCCCGTCGCGCCGCCCGATCGCCCGCCGGCACCGCTTCCCGCGGAACCGCAACCGCCCGTGGCCACGGAACCCGATAGGCGGGCAGCGATGCCCCGCGCGGTGACGCCCGCTGAGTCGAGCCCCGCTGCGGCGGATGGAACCAGTGCTCGGCCCGAGGCGCCCGCGCCGGTCGCCGGCGCCACTCCGGCCCGCGCCGAGCAGAGCCTGCCTTCCGCCGAGCCGCGGCGGGAAACCACCGAGGCGCCGGCCGCACCCTACTTCGCCGCGCGCACCCATCGACTGCAACCGGGCGACAACCTCTGGGGCCTGTCCAGGGACCACTACAGCAAGGCGCTGCTGTGGCCGCACATCTTCCGCGTCAACCGCGACCGCATCCGCGACCCGGACCTGATCTATAGCGGGGAGCGCATCGAACTGCCCACGCTCGTCGGCCCGCCCGACGCCCTGACGCCCGAGGACCGGGCCAGCGTCGCCGAGGGCTACTTCCTGGTCTACCGGCACTACGAGGCCAGCGGCAATCCGGACGCCCTCTTCGCCCTGATCAGCGTGCGCTGGTTCGACCCGCAGGTCTTCGAGCGCCACCGTCAGGAGATCAACGGCAAGCGGCTACGCATCCTCGAGTTCCGGCCGCGCCCGGCCAGCGCCCCCGGCGACGTGCTGGCGCGCGGGCTCACTCCGGGGCTTGCAGGCGATCGATGATCTCCAGGTAGCGGCGCTCCGCCGCGGCGCGGTCGAACAGCACCAGCAGCAGGGCGGCCAGCAGGATTAGCAGCAACAAGCCGAGCGCCGCGGCTAGGGTGGCAAGCAGCACCAGCGTCGAGTACTCCAGCGTGCCCGCGGCGACCCGGTCGATGACCGCGAAGGGATCGACGAGCAAGGGCTGACGGATCACGAGCCAGAGGGCAAAGCCCAGGAAACCGACGCCCGCCACGGACAGCAGCGGCCTGAGGTAAGGCACCAGCTGCCGGCGCGCGGCCAGAAAGCGCCGCTGGCGCTCATCGAGCGCCGACTCAAGCCGCGCCATCGGCCCGCAGCCGCGTGGGCACGGAGATCTCCCCGTGCAGCGTGCGATGCACGGGACAACGGTCGGCGATCTCCAGTAGTCGCTCGCGCTGCGCATCGTCCAGCGGTCCCTCCAGCTCGATCTCGCGCTCGATGCGGTCGATCAGCCCCTCCGCGGTCTCGCACTCGCCGCAATCCTTGGCATGCACCTTCTCGTGGCGCAGAAACACCCTTGCCGCCTCCAGCGGCCACTTCTTGCGCTCGGCATACATGCGCAGCGTCATGCTGGTGCAGGCGCCCAGCGCGGCGGCCAGCAGCTCGTACGGGGTGGGGCCGGTGTTGGTGCCGCCCACCGCGGGCGGCTCGTCGGCGATCAGGGCGTGGCCATTGGCGCAGATCGCCGTGCGGTAGCCGCCCTGCGCCGTGCGCGCGACCACGTGGTTGTCGCCCAGGCGCTCGGCGCAGGTCTCGCGCGGGCGCGCATCGATGTAGCGAGCGGCCCAGGCGGCGATCATGGCGCCAGCATAACTCGAGTGCTCCTCGCGGCTGAGCAGGTGATCGGCGTCGTCGAGCGATATGAAGCTCTTCGGGTGCATGGCGGCCTGGAAGATGCCGGCGGCATTGCCGATGTCCACCGTGGTGTCGCGCGGCGAGTGCAGGATGAGCAGGGGCTTGCGCATGGCGTGAATGACCTCGTGCATGCGCTGCTCCTGCAGATCGTCCAGAAAGCTCTTTCTGACCCGAAAGCTGCGCCCGGCGAGGGTGACCTCGGCCTCGCCCTCCGCCTCGATCAGCGCCTTCTTGTCGCCCAGCAGGTGCGCGACGTGCCCCGGATCGCAGGGCGCGCCGATGGTCGCCACCGCGCGGCTCGATGCGATGCGCGCCGCGGCCTGCAGCACCGCAGCGCCGCCGAGGGAATGCCCGATCAGGATCTGGGGACCCTGGTGCTCGGCGGCAAGGAACTCCGCTGCCGCGACCAGGTCGTCGACGTTCGAGGAGAAGTGGGTGTCGGCGAAATCGCCCTCGCTCTCGCCGAGGCCGGTGAAATCGAAGCGCAGCGTCGCGATGCCCTCCTGGGCCAGGGCCTCGGTGATGTTGGCGACGGCCTTGAGGTTCTTGGTGCAGGTGAAGCAGTGCGCGAACAGCGCGTAGGCGGCGACCTCGCCGCTGACCGGCAGATCTAGACGCGCCGCCAGCGTGTCACCGCGGCCGTTGGGAAAACGGAGTGTCAAGGAACTCATGCGATCTCCTCGGGTTGGTCTTGGGGTCAGAGCCCGAGCTGGAGTTCGAACCGGTGTCGAACCGTGCCCGAGGCGAGGCCCTCGGCGGTGTAGGTCCGTTCGAAGAGGACCGCCCGCTGGTCGCGACCGAGCAGCAGGACGGTCGAGCAGCGCGTACCGTATCCGGGCGCGCGGATGAAGCGCGGCGACAGCAGCTGCTCCCACTCCGCGCCGACGCCGGTGTCCGGCAGCTCGGCCGCGGGCGCAGGCGCGTCATCGGCGAGCAGCTCGAGGATGGCCTCCGGGTCCGGCGCGTTCGGCGCCGCCAGCGCGCGGCTGAGCGCCGCCCGCCCTTCGCGCACCTTGGGCCAGGGCTCGTCGAGCGCCCCGTTGCTGATGCCGTGAACGCCGGGTGCCAGGCGCCGCACGCCCCCGGCCCGGTTGCCGAACCCGAAAAGCGCGCCGCGATCCGCCACCAGCAGGTTGAAGCCGTTGTAGTCGCCGGCACGCGGCAGCAGCGACTCGAGATAGGCCTCGGGCACCTCGTCCCCCAGCAGGAAGCCCGTGACCAGCTCGCCGCGCGAGGGCGCACCCTCGCGGTGGGAAGGCGGATCGCGGAAGTTGGTCAGCGCCGCGAAGCGCCCGCGCCGCGTCACCCCCAGCCAGGTACCGCCCGCCTGCAGATCGCGCCCGGCGAGCAGGTCCGGCGCCTCGTCCCAGAACGCCGCCGCGCGCGCCGGGCGGTCGAAGAACTCGTCGCGGTTGGCCGCGACGACCAGCGGGTAATCCGGGTGGTGCTGCCAGGCGAGCAGGATCAGGCACATGAACCGAGGCTAGTCTGCGCGGCCGGTCACCGCCAGCGCACGGCGGTTGACGCGGGCCTCGGGCCGGGCGACGAGGCCGCGCCCGGCCACGCTGCCCGCTCTCATTTCAGCAGGCGCTTGCGCACCAGCACCACGGCGACGTAATAGCCGACCGCGGCATAGGCGAGCATGACCGCGAGGTGGATCAGCACGCCGTCGACCGCCTGGCCGGCCACCAGCGGACGAATCAGCGCGACCGCATGGGTGAGCGGCAGGACCTGAACCGCGGTCTGCACGATCTCGGGCAGGGTGCTGATGGGATAGAAGACGCCGCACAGCAGAAACATCGGCGTCAGCAGCAGCGTCTGGTAGTAGACGAAGAAGTCGTAGCTCGGCGAAATCGAGGTCATGATCAGCGCCGGTCCGGCGAAACAAAGTCCGGCGACGAAGATCACTGGTATCGCCAGCAGCGGCTGCCAGCCGGAGATTGCGCCCAGTCCGTAGGCCACCACCAGGATCGCGATTCCCGAGAGCAGCGCCTTGGAGGCGCACCACAGCATCTCGCCGGCGAGGATGTCGTCGACCTCGAGCGGGGTGGCGAGCTGGGCCTCGAAGGTGTTCTGCGGAACCATGCGGGTGAACACCGAGTACATGGCCTCGAAGGTGGCCGTCTGCATCGCCGAGGCCGCGACCACGCCCGTGGCGAGGAAGGTGAGATAGGGCATCCCCGCCATCTCGCCGATGAAGTGCCCCAGCCCGAATCCCAGCCCCAGAAGATAAAGCAGGGGCTCGCCGAAGTTGATGGTGATGCTCGCGAACATCAGCTTGCGCCAGACGAGCGCGTTGCGCTGCCACACCGTGAGCGCGGCGCGGCGCAGGCGCGGCAACTGCAGCCGCTGCAGCGTCAGCTCATTCGCGGAGTTCACGGCCGGTCAGATTCAGAAAGACGTCCTCGAGATCGGCGGGCCGGTGCAGGTAAAACAGCCCCGATTCACCCTTGAAGCGCTCGACCAGCTCCTCGGCGTCCTGCAGGTAGCAGTAGAGCGTATCGCCCACCCATTCGCTGCGCACACCCTCGAGCTCGCGCACCTGCGTCGCGAGCGCGGTATCGAGGCCGCGCACTTCCACCACCTCGGGCTCGACGTGGCGCTCGACCAGGACCCGCGGCGAGCCGCGATCGAGGATGCGGCCGTGGTCCATGATGATCAGGTCATCGCACAGGCGCTCCGCCTCCTCCATGTAGTGCGTGGTGAGCAGCAGCGTCTTGCCCGCCTGCTTGAGGTCGCGCAGGCGCGCCCAGATCATGTGCCGCACCTGCGGATCGAGACCGGTGGTCGGCTCGTCCAGGATCAGCAGCCGCGGATCGTTCACCAGGGCGCGGGCGATCGATAGCCGTCGCTTCATGCCGCCGGAGAGGGTGTCGATGCGAACGTCGCGCTTTTCGCCGAGCTCGACGAAGCGCAGCAGCTCGTCGATGCGCCGTTCCAGCGCCTCGCCCGCGAGCCCGTAGTAGGCGCCGAAGACACGCAGGTTCTCGGCGACGGTGAAGTCGGGATCGAGGTTGTCGATCTGCGGCACCACCCCCATGCGCGCGCGCGCTCGGCGGCCCTGCGCCGGCACCGGCAGGCCGAAGACGCTGAGCTCGCCGCCGTCCGGACCAGACACGCCCAGTATCATCCGCAGGGTGGTGGTCTTGCCGGCGCCGTTGGGCCCGAGCAGGCCGAAACACTGGCCGGCGCGCACCTCGAAGTCGATGCCGCGCACGACCTCGGCGGCACCGAAGCGCTTGATCAGCCCGCGCACCGCGACCACGGCGCGCGCGGCCTCGGCGACGGGCGGCGAAGCCGCGGTCACCGCGCCCCTTGCCTAGGCCGCCGCGCCCGCGCGCGAGTGACCGGCCATCCGCAGCACCTCGGCGACCAGCTTCTCGATACCCTCCGCGGCCTCGCCGATGCGCTGGGCAAGCATGTAGGCGGGGGTGGTCACGACCTTGTTGGCTTCGTCGATCACGAACTCGCGTACCGGGCACTCGACGTGCACCGCGCCCATGCCTTCGATGGCGCGCGCGGTGTCGGCGTCGGTGCCTATGGTCACTCTGGGCTTGTCGTAGATCCGCGGCACCATCGCCGGTGCGATGCACACGTAGCCGACCGGCTTGCGCGCCTCGGCCATCGCCTTGGCAAAGCGCTGCACGTCTGGCTGCACCGTGCACTCCGCCCCCTTTACCGCGAAGTCGCACAGGTTCTTCGCCGCACCGTAACCGCCGGGAAAGATCAGGGCGTCGTAGTCCTCGGCCCGCGCCTCGGCCACGTCGCGGATCGCGCCGCGAGCGATGCGCGCGGCCTCGACCAGCACGTTGCGCGATTCCCCCTCGGCAACCTCCCCGGTCAGGTGATTGACCACGTGCATTTGCTCTATATCGGGAGCCAGGCACTCGTACTCGGCGCCGGCCCGATCCAGCGCTAGCAGGGTCAGCACGCTCTCGTGGATCTCGGCACCGTCGAACACACCGCACCCGGACAGGATGACTGCAACCTTGGTCATGGCCGGTTCCTCCTCGGCAGAATGAGCGACACTCTGCTCAAAGCGTAGCAGGCGTGGCCGCCCGGTCAGGGCAGGTGACGCAGCGCCAAGTAGTCGTGGCTCTGCATCTCGTGCAGGCGGCTGCGCGTACGCGCGAACTCCGCAGCGAGACGCTGGCCGCGGTAGAGCTCGTCCACCGGCACGGCGGCCGAGATTACCAGCTTGACGTTGTGGTCGTAGAACTCGTCGACCAAGCTGATGAAGCGTCGCGCTTGGTCTTCGCTGTCCGGCCCCATCTGCGCCACGTTGGACAGCAGCACCGTCTGGTAACAGCGCGCCAGCTCGATGTAGTCGCCGGTGCCGCGCGGCCCGTCGCACAAGACGGCGAACTCGAACCAGGCCACGCCGTCGGCGTGGCGCACCGTGGGCAGGTCGCGGCCCTCGATGCGCAACACCACGCCCTCCCAGCCCGCCTCGGGCGCGACCTGGTCGAAGGTCGCGCGCAGGCCCCGGTCGGCGCCCTCGTCCAGCGGCCAGTGGTAGATCTCGGCGCGCTCCAGGGTGCGCAGCCGGTAGTCGATGCCGCCATCAACGTTGACCACGTCCATGTTGCGCTGGATGCGCTCGATGGCGGGCACGAAGCGCGCGCGCTGCAGCCCGTTGCGGTAGAGATCGTCCGGCGGCGTGTTCGAGGTGGTGACCAGCGTCACGCCTGCATCGAACAGGCCTTCCAGCAGTCCGCCGAGCAGCATGGCATCGCCGATGTCGATCACGATGAACTCATCGAGGCACAGCACGCGCGCACGCGCGGCGAAGCGCGAGGCGATGAGCTTGAGCGGATCGGCCTGGCGCTCCATTCCCGCGAGCTGCTCGTGCACCTCGCGCATGAAGCGGTGAAAATGAACCCGCTGCTTGTCCTCGAACGGCAGGCAGCCGTAGAAGATGTCCATCAGGTAGGTCTTGCCGCGGCCGACGCCGCCCCAGAAGTAGAGCCCGCGCGGCGACCGGCGCCTAGCGCGCAGCAGTCTGGCGAGCAGGCCCGGCGGACGGGTCGGGCCGGCGGCGATCAGCTGCGCATGCAGGCGCTGCAGCCGCTGCACCGCGGCCTCCTGGGAGGCGTCGGCGACGAACTCCGGCTGCTGCAGATCGGCGCGGTAGCGCTCCAGCAGGTCGCCGGCGGCGGCTTTGGATCGGGCGAAGTGCACGCTGGGCGGGCCCCTTCTCGGACCGTGCGACCGCGCGGCCGCACGGCGCTGGAAGGCAGCTAGGGTATCGTCACGCACCGGCACCGACAAGGCACCGCGCGGACACTACCGCGGGCATCGCCGCGGTGCCAGATTACGCAGCCGCGCGGGACCTGTGACCGGGATCCCCGCGCCGGGCGGCTCGCCGCTCGAGACGGCACCGATACAGCCCCAGCCCCAGCCCCAGCCCGGACCCATCGCGGTCACCCGAGCGGGCGGGGTTTTCTCCCATGCCCGTCATCCTGCAGACCGTGGGCCTCCTGGCCCTGTCCAACACCTTCATGACCTTCGCCTGGTACGCGCACCTCAAGCATCTGAACGGGCGCGTCTGGATCATCGCCGCGCTGGTGAGCTGGGGCATCGCCCTGTTCGAGTACCTGCTGCGGGTGCCGGCCAACCGCATCGGTTACACCAAGCTCAGCCTCGCCCAGCTCAAGATCCTGCAGGAGGTGGTCACGCTCTCGGTGTTCGTGCCCTTCGCGATCTTCTACATGCACCAGCCTCTGAAGCTCGACTACCTGTGGGCCGCGATCTGCCTGCTGGGGCCGTGTACTTCATGTTCCGGGGCTGAGCCGAGAACCCATCTCAGAATCCGCCACGGCCGCGAAGCGCCCGTCGAGCTCGAGCGCGGTTTCATCGCCGCAGCACAAGCGCACCTTCAGCGCCAGGCGCGCCCGGCCCCGCTCGCTCAGGCCGCGGAGAAAGGCGTCCACGGCATCTGCCTCGGGTCGCTCGCAGATGGCGCGGAAGTCGGCATGGACCGGGCGCAGGTAGCGCAGCTCGCAGCTCGCGATCACGGCCTGTCCGGCCACCCCCGCCTCGCGCAGCAGGCCCATGACCAGTGACCAGCCGCTGAGCACGGCCAGCGAGTACTGGCTGCCAGCGAAACCGGTGCCCTTGTCGTTGCGGTTCGCCGCCAGGGGCGCGCTCAGCTCCACCGCGGCGGCATCGAAACGCGTGACCTGCACACCCAGCGCGCGGGTGACGGGGATCTCGCGCTCCAGGAATCGCTGCCATTGCGCGGGACTCGGGCGGGACATGCACGTGCTCTCCATCGGGGCGGGCGCGATTATAACGGGCTGGCGCCGGGCGTCGGCTCTGCTAGGCTCCACGACTCGGGGCGCACACCTCCCCGGCGAGCACGCGGCGGACGAGAGAATGACACTGCTGGATCGGCCCAGACTCAGGCCTGCGGTAGTCACGGTGGGGGACGAGATCCTCTACGCCGAGCGCGGCAACGACAACCAATCCTGGCTGCTGCGGCGGCTGTGGGAACTGGGCGCGCCGGCCACGCTGGCGCTGTGCGTGGGCGACGATGCCGACGATATCGCCGCGACCGTCCGCGCGCTGAAGGCGATGAGCCTGTTCCCGATCCTGGTCTCGGGCGGCATCGGCGGCACCCACGACGACCTCACCCGCCAGGGGGTCGCCGCCGGCCTGGACCTGGCGCTGGTCGTGCACGGCGAATGCGACCGCA
>JBFKOE010000079.1:0-8601 GCA_041629015.1 Gammaproteobacteria bacterium | reverse complement strand
GCCTCGATCAGCTTCTCGGCCACCTTCTCGGCCATGGCGGGCTCGGCGATATCGACCAGCACCGTGGCGAACTCGTCGCCGCCGACGCGGGCGAGCATGTCCTCCTCGCGGAGGTTCGCCTTCAGACGCGCGCCGACCGCGCGCAGAACGCGATCCCCGGCCTCATGCCCCGAGAGGTCGTTGACGGCCTTGAAGCCGTCGAGGTCCAGATACAGCACCGCCAACGGTTTGGAGCTGCGGTTGGCATGCGCCAGCGTGCGCCGCAGGTGATCGTGCAGTCCGCGGCGGTTCGCCAGCCCGGTCAGGTCATCCATGGAGGCGAGGCGCGCGAGGCGCTGGCTGGTGCGCTTCTGCTCGGAGATGTCGTAGACCCAGATGTACAGCGCGCTCTCGGCCTCGAAGGAAAGCTGGCGGATGGTGACCAGCGCCCAGAACGGCGCGCCGTGAAGATTGCGCATCTCGAGTTCGTAGTCCGTGACGCAGCCCTGGGCGTCCAGCTCGGTCATCAGCTCCTGCAGATCGTTCGGTTGCACGATGAGATCCGACAGGGTCTTCTGGTTCAGGATCTTGCGCCGCATACCGGCGAGCTGGGCGATGCGTTTGTTGACGAACAGCAGCCGCCCGGTGTGCGCGGATACCACCACGATGCCCACCGGGCTGGTCTCCAGGATGCGGCGCAGCCGCTGCTCGCTGTCGCGGGCCTGGCGCTCGGCCCGGCGCAGCTCGGTGATGTCCGTGTAGATGGTGACGAAGCCCCCGTCGGGCAGCGGGTTGCCGTGAATCTCCACCACCCGGCCGGTGGCCAGCTCGCGCTCGATGCGGTGGGGCTCGAAGCGGTGCGCGAGCTCCATGCGCTCGGCAACCAGCGCATCGGGGTTCCCGGGACCGAAGTCGCCGCGCTCGGCATTGAAGCGCACGATGCTCTCGAGCGGCGTGCCCGGCTCGGTCAGACGCTCGGGCCAGCCGAGCAGCTCGCGCACCCGGCGGTTGCTGAGCACCAGGCGCAACTCGGCGTCGAGCACCGTGATACCGACCGGCAGGTACTCGAGGCTGGACCACAGCAGATCGCCCGGCGTTGGCCGCAAGGGCGCGCAGGTTCTCGCCTTAACCATCGTATTGCTCGTCGCCGAATGACTTACCGCCACCTGCCACGATTTATAGCAGGCGGCTCGGCAGTGTGCGCGTCACGGCGTCACATTTGGCGCCGCTGCAACGAGCGAAAAGGGCGATATCGCGTCGCGCCCGAAGAAAGCTGAATTCATCAATCGGGTTTCAAGATGATCGCGCCGAGCGGCGGCAGGGTGAGCACCAGCGATGCTGCTTTGCCCATCCACGGCACATCGTCGGCGAGCAATCCACCGCCGTTGCCGAGATTGCTGCCGCCGTAGAACTCTGAATCGGAATTGAACAGCTCGCGGTAGCCTCCGGCTTGCGGTACGCCCACGCGGTACCCGCTGCGCGGCACCGGCGTGAAGTTCAGCACGACGACCAGGAACTCCTCGCCGCTGCGGCGAACGAAGCTCAGCACGGATTGCGAGGCGTCGTTGCAGTCGATCCATTCGAACCCCGCGGCCTCGAAGTCGAAGCGGTGCAGGGCCGCGTGGCTCCGGTACAGTCGGTTCAGGTCGCCCACCAGATTCAGGATGCCGCGATGTTGCGCGCGCTCGAGCAGGTCCCAGTCGAGTGCGCGATTGAACGACCACTCCCTGCCCTGAGCGAACTCGCAGCCCATGAACATGAGCTTCTTGCCGGGGTGGGCGAACAGGTAGCTGTAGAGCAGGCGCAGGTTGGCGAATTTCTGCCAGGCGTCGCCCGGCATCTTGTCGAGCATCGAGCGTTTGCCGTGCACCACTTCGTCGTGGGAGAAGGGCAGGACGAAATTCTCGTTGAACGCGTAGAGCAGGCTGAAGGTCAGGCGGTTGTGGTGGTAGTGTCGGTGCACCGGGTCCTTGCTCATGTACTCCAAGGTGTCGTGCATCCAGCCCATGTTCCATTTCATCGAGAAGCCGAGTCCGCCCAGCCAGGTCGGGCGCGAAACCATCGGCCAGTCGGTGCTCTCCTCGGCGATGACCACCGCGCCGGGATGGGCCTCGTGCACCACCTCGTTCAGCTGGCGCAGGAAGTGGATCGCCTCCAGGTTCTCCCGCCCACCGTGCACGTTCGGCGTCCAGTCGCCGTGCTCGCGCGAGTAGTCGAGGTAGAGCATCGATGCCACCGCGTCCACACGCAGGCCGTCGATGTGGAACTCCTCGAGCCAGTACATGGCGCTCGAGAGCAGGAAGTTGCGTACCTCGTTGCGCCCGTAGTTGAAGATCAGGGTCCCCCAGTCGCGATGCTCGCCGCGGCGCGGGTCGGCGTGCTCGTACAGGGCGGTGCCGTCGAAGCGCGCCAGGCCGTGCTCGTCGCGCGGAAAGTGCGCTGGCGCCCAGTCCAGGATGACGCCGATGCCGTGGCGGTGACAGTGATCGACGAAGAAGCGCAGGTCGTCGGGCCCGCCGAAGCGGCTCGAGGGCGCGTAGTAGCCGAGTGTCTGGTAACCCCAGGAGTCGTCCAGGGGGTGCTCGGTCACGGGGAGCAGCTCGATATGCGTGAAGCCGTTCTCCAGGACGTAAGGCACCAGCCGCCGCGCCAGTTCCCGGTAGTCGAGGAATTCTCGCTCCGGGTCCTTCTGCCACGAGCCCGGGTGCAACTCGTAGATCGAGACCGGTTGGTGCAGCCAGGCGCCGTCGAGCCGCGCGGCCAGCCACTCGGCGTCGGACCAGTCGTGTCCCGAGCGCGGGGCCACGACGCAGGCGCTTCGCGGCCTCAGTTCGAACAGCCGCGCGTAGGGATCCTGCTTGGTCAGCACGGCGCCGTCACCGCGCGAGCGGATCTCGAACTTGTAGAGCGCATTCTCCGCGAGGCCTGGGACGAACAGTTCCCAGACGCCGGAGCCGCCCCGCGAGCGCATGGAATGACAGCGCCCGTCCCAGTCGTTGAAGTCGCCGACCACGCTGACCCGCTCGGCGTTGGGCGCCCAGGTCGAGAACAGCACGCCGCTGATTCCCTCGATCTCGGTGATCCGGGCGCCGAGAAATCGATAGGCGTGCCAGTGGCGACCCTGCGCAAACAGGTGCAGATCGAGATCGCCGATTTGCGGTTCAAAGCAGTAGGGGTCGTGACGGCTGCGCTCGGCCCCGCGCCCGTCCTGCCAGGTCAGCAGGTAATGACGCGGCAGGTCCGCGGCCGAGCCTCGCCAGCGGAAGAAATCATTCTGCTCCAGCCGCTGCATCGGCAGGCGTTGCTCGCCGATCCATGCCTCGCGCGCACCTGGCAGGTAGGCGAGCACTTGCTCCGCATCGCCCACGCGGTGACGCCCGAGCACGGCGAACGCGTCGTGATGGCGGGCCTGGCGGATGCGCTCGAGCTGCTCGGGCTCGACCTCGCTCGATGGGTTGGGTGCCGTGCGCGCCATGGTATGATCCGATAGCTCCAGCCCCTAATCATAGACGAAACACGGTTCGGCTTCGCCCGCGGGCGGCATGCAGGCATGCGGCTCATCGCTGCCGGGTGCGCGGGCCCGCGGATGGCGCAACCGAGATCGCGACCTTATGGGATTCCGCTATACGGCACGCTTCGTCAGCCGCCTCACGCGCGACACGCTCGCGCTGGTGCTGGCCGGGGGGCGCGGCACGCGCCTGCAGGATCTCACCCGCTGGCGGGTGAAGCCGGCGGTACCTTTCGGCGGTAAGTTCCGGATCGTCGATTTCCCGCTGTCGAACTGCATCAATTCGGGCGTGCGGCGCATCGGCGTCATCACCCAGTACAAGTCGCACTCGCTGCTGCGTCACATCCAGAAGGGCTGGAACTTCCTGCGCGCCGAGCTCGACGAGTTCATCGACCTGCTTCCCGCCCAGCAGCGCACCGGCGAGGAGTGGTATGCCGGCACGGCCGATGCCGTGTACCAGAATCTCGATATCATCCGCAGCCACCGTCCTGAATTCGTGCTGGTCCTGGCGGGCGATCACATCTACAAGATGGACTACGGGCCAATGATCGCCGTGCACGTGTCACACGGCGCCGACATCACCGTCGGTTGCATCGAGGTGCCAGTGGAGCAGGCGAGCGCCTTCGGCGTCATGGCCATCGACAGCGAGGGCAAGGTGCTGCGGTTCGACGAGAAGCCCGCCGAGCCCGAGCCGCTCCCCGGAAATCCCGAGGTCGCGTTGGCCTCGATGGGGATCTATGTCTTCAGCGCCGCATACCTGGAGCAGGTGCTGCTGGCCGACCGGCAAGACCCGGCTTCCTCGCACGATTTTGGCCACGACGTAATCCCGGGCGCGATTCCGCGCGGCCGGGTTTTCGCCTATCCCTTTCGGGATCCCGAGACCAACGAGCAGCTCTACTGGCGCGACGTGGGCACGGTGGACGCCTTCTGGGAGGCGAACCTGGAACTCACCGGCGTGTCGCCGGAGCTCAATCTGTACGATGCCGAGTGGCCGATCTGGACCTACCAGGAGCAGCTGCCGCCCGCCAAATTCGTGTTCGACGATCAGGATCGGCGCGGCATGGCGGTCGACTCCATGGTGTCCGGCGGCTGCGTGATCTCGGGCTCGCAGGTGCGCCGCTCGCTGCTCTTTTCTAACGTGCGCGTCCACTCTTATTGCCAGCTCGATCAGTGCGTTGTGCTGCCCGATGTCGTGATCAACCGCAACAGCCGCGTTCGCCGCGCGGTGATCGACAAGGGCTGCGTCATCCCGCCCGGCACCGTGATCGGTGAAGATCCCGCCGAGGATGCGCGCCGCTTTCACGTGACGCCCAAGGGCGTCGTGCTGGTCGTGCCCGAGATGCTGGGACAGAATTCCGTGCATGGCGTCTGAGCGCCCGCTGCCCGTGGTGCTGTGCTGGCACATGCACCAGCCCTGCTACGCGGACCCGGTGGATGGAAGCTATCAGCTTCCCTGGGTCTACCTGCACGCGATCAAGGACTACGTGGACATGGCCGCGCACCTGGAGCAGTCTCCCGGCGCGCGGGCGGTGGTGAATTTCGCGCCGACCCTGCTCGAGCAGATCGAGGATTACGCCGAGCAGGTTCGCGCCTACCTGGCCGATGGTCAGCCGCTGCGCGACCCGCTGCTGGCGACGCTCGGCCCGGGCGTGTTTCCGGTCAACGTCGAGGAGCGCGCCGCGCTGATTGCCGCGCTGACGCGCGCCAATCGCTCGCGCGTGATCGAGCGCTTTGCGCCCTTCCGGCGGCTGGTGGATCTGGCCGCGCCGCTGCGCGAGCAGCCGCAGGAGGCGCTCTACCTCAGCGATCAGTTCCTGACCGACCTGGCGGTCTGGTATCACCTGGGCTGGATTGGCGAGACGGTCCGGCGCGCCGATGTGCGCCTGCGCGCGCTCGAGGATCGGGCGAGCAACTTTCGGCGGGAGGACTGCCGGCTGCTGCTGGAGGTGATCGGGGAACTGCTCGGCGGAGTGCTGCCGCGCTATCGGGCGCTCGCCGAATCCGGGCAGGTCGAGCTCTCCGTCACCCCCTACGCCCACCCGATACTGCCGCTGCTGCTCGATCTCGGCGCCGCGCGGGAGAGCCTGCCGGATGCGCCGTTGCCCGCGGAGGCGGGCTACCCGGGCGGCGAGGAAAGGGCGCGCTGGCACATCGAGCGCGGGCTGGCGGTGTTCGAGCGCTGCTTCGGGCGCCGGCCGGTCGGCTGCTGGCCGGCGGAAGGCGGGGTCAGCGACGCGGGCTGCGCCCTGCTCGGCGAGGCGGGCTTTCGCTGGTGCGCGACCGGGGAGGGGGTGTTGCGGAACTCGCTGCGGCGGGCGGGTGAGAAGGCCGACGACGGCGCCAAGCCGTGGCTGCATCGCGCCTACCGCCTCGAGCCCGGCGGGCCGAGCTGCTTCTTTCGCGACGACGGGCTCTCGGACTTGGTCGGGTTCACCTACTCCGACTGGCACGCGGACGATGCTGCGGCAAACCTGGTCCACCACCTGGAGCAGATCGAGAAGGCCACCCGCCATGTCGCCGATCGCGTGGTCTCGATCATCCTCGACGGCGAGAACGCCTGGGAATATTACCCGAGCAATGGCGCGCACTTCCTGGGCGCGCTCTATCGGTCGCTGGCCGAGAATCCGGGCATCGACCTGACCACCTTTGAGCGCCAGCTCGCCGCCGCGCCACCGCGACGAGCCCTGCCGAGCCTGGTGGCCGGCAGCTGGGTGTACGGCACCTTTTCCACCTGGATCGGCGAGCCCGACAAGAACCGTGGCTGGAGCATGCTGGTAGAGGCCAAGCGCGCCTTCGACCAGGCGGTCGCGGAAGGGCTGCTGGCCGGCGAGCGGCTCGAGCGCGCGCAGGCCCAGCTGGCTATCTGCGAGGGCTCGGATTGGTTCTGGTGGTTCGGCGACTACAACCCGGCGGCATCGGTTGCCGATTTCGAGCGCCTCTACCGCCGCCAGCTAAGGGCGCTCTACGCGGTCATCGGCCGGGCGGCCCCCGAGTACCTGGATCGGCCGTTCACCCGCGGTTCGGGCCAGCCGCCCCACGGCGGTGTGATGCGCACCGGGCAGCCGACGGCTGACTGAGTGGCGGCCCAGACCCTGGATCGGCGCCGCGCCGGGGTGCTGCTGCACCCGAGTTCACTGCCGGGCGCCGGAGAGATGGGGGCACTCGGCACCGAGGCGCGGCGTTTCCTCGACCTGCTGGCCGAGACCGGCTTCAGCGTTTGGCAGATGCTGCCGCTGGGGCCGACCCACGAGGACGGTTCGCCCTATCAGAGCCTCTCCGCCTTCGCGGGCAATCCCGATCTGCTGGACCTCGAATTCCTGGCCCGGGAAGGCTGGCTGGAGAGCGCTGCCGGTGCGCGGGGCGAGGCGCTGGCTGCCGCCCGCCGGGGATTCGAGCGCGGGGCGGATGCGCGCTGGCGGGTGCGGTTGGCTGAGTTCGTGGCGGCCAACGCGTGGTGGCTGGAGGATTACGTGCTGTACCGCGCGATCCGGTCGCGCGAGGGGGGGCAGCCCTGGTGGCGATGGCCCGAGGCCCTGCGCGACCGCGAGCCGTCGGCGCTGGCGGCACTAGCCGCCGAGCACGAGGAGCAGCTCGCGCAAGGGCGCTTCGAGCAGTTCGCGTTCTTCGCCCAATGGGAGCGGCTGCGCGAGGAGTCGCGGCGGCGCGGCGTGCTGCTGTTCGGCGACATGCCGATCTTCGTCGCCCACGACAGCGCCGAGGTGTGGGCGCGCCCGGATCTCTTCCTGCTCGACCGCGGCGGCGAGCCGCTCTATGTCGCCGGCGTGCCGCCGGACTATTTCTCTGCCGAGGGGCAGCGCTGGGGCAATCCCCTTTACGACTGGGAGCGCATGGCGGCCGAGGGCTTCGAGTGGTGGCGGCGCCGGGTCGGATTTCAGCTTGGGCTGTTCGACCTGGTGCGCATCGATCACTTTCGCGGCTTCGAGGCCTGCTGGTACGTTCCCGCGGCGAGCGACTCGGCGCGGGACGGGGAGTGGCGCGAGGTTCCGGGGCGGGCGCTGTTCGAGCGCCTGCACCAGGACCACGACCCGTTGCCGCTGGTCGCCGAGGACCTGGGGTTCATCACGCCGCAGGTCCACGAGCTGCGCGAGCGCTTCGGGCTGCCGGGGATGAAGGTCCTGCAGTTTGCGTTCGGCGGCGGCAGCGACAACCCCTATCTGCCGCACAATCTGCAGCCCAATTGCGTCGTGTACACCGGCACCCACGACAACGACACCACGCTTGGCTGGTTCCGGGCGCTCGACCACGCCGCGCCCCAGCGGGTGCTCGCTTACCTCGGCTGCGAGGAGGGTGATATGCCGGGGGCGATGGTGCGCGCGGCGATCGCGTCGGTGGCGAGGCTGGCCGTGATCCCGCTGCAGGATCTGCTCGGCCTGGACGGCGAGCACCGGATGAATACGCCTGGCACCACGGAAGGA
The DNA here is from genome assembly GCA_041629015.1 of Gammaproteobacteria bacterium. GTDB lineage: Bacteria > Pseudomonadota > Gammaproteobacteria > QQUJ01 > QQUJ01 > JBFKOE01. Next base: position 678 of record JBFKOE010000079.1, on the reverse strand, counting down.
AACTGGCGGTGGCAGTTCGACTGGGCGCAGGTCGAGCCCGGGCGGTTGGCGAGCGTACGCGAGTGGATCGGGCTCTACGGGCGAGCGCCCGGGGACGGATCGCGGCCGTGAACATCGGGCCTGGCCTGGGCACCTATGGCCTAGCGGCCGATCTGGTGCTGGCGATCCACCTGCTGTTCGTCGCCTTCGCGGTGCTCGGCGGAGTCCTGGTTCCGCTCTGGCCGCCTCTCGCCTGGATCCATGCGCCGATCGCGCTCTGGGCCGGCGTCATCATGCTCGCCGACTGGACCTGTCCGCTCACCCCGCTCGAGAAGGGTCTGCGCCAGAGGGCGGGTCAGCGCGCCTTCAGCGGCGGGTTCGTTGAACATTACCTGTTGCGCTTCGCGGGCGGGGGGCCGCTGACACGAGCCCGTCAGCACGCGATCGGCGCCATGGTGCTGGTCTGGAACCTGCTGCTCTACGCGCTGATCGGCTGGTGGATGCTTACGCCCGCTTGAATCACGCCGAATCCGGCAGCGGTTAATGCTCCCTTAAGGCGGGAGGCCTATAAGGTAATTGCATTAGCGCCTGTCCTGTAGCGCGAGCCCGGCGGCTTTTCCAACCCGCCCCTCATAGCATCGCCCCGGGCTCGTTTTGGGAAAGGCGCTTTTTTATTGCGCCGCTTCGTTGCGCTGGCCG
>JBFKOE010000078.1:0-8873 GCA_041629015.1 Gammaproteobacteria bacterium | reverse complement strand
TGGAGGCGGCGCTGGGCGCCGACGGCCCGGCGCTGATCGAGCTGAGCACCGATCCGCGGGCGATCACGCCGCGCCAAACCCTGGCGGAGCTGGGCGCCGGGCGCTGAGCCGGTCCGCCGGGGCTGCTTTACTTGGGGTAGCCGAGCCCCATCTCGTACCGGGAGAGCCCGATGCCGATCTCGCGCGCCTACCTCAGGGACCTGTTCAACCGCCTGGCCGAAAACATGAATGCGCACGCCGACGCCCTGGGCGAGGCTGCCGCCGAGCTCTACGAGGAGATCATCGCCGGGCTGCCCGAATCCGAGCGCGAGGACGCGGCGCAGAAGTACGGGCCGGAGATCGACCGCGACACCCGCATCGAGCGCCTGGAGCGGCGGATTGCCTCCGGGGGCAAGATGATCGAGAGCGGCTTCGCCTCGCCCGAGGCCGAGGAGTTGCACGACCGACTAAAGCGCCTGCGCGATCTGCTCAAGGCCCAGAAGGAGCTCGAGCGGCTGGCCACGACCTTCCGCGACATCGCCGCGGAGTACCAGTGAGCGATCCCTGCCCGGCGCGGCTGCCCGGCGGCGAGCGCGAGTGCGTGCACTGCGCTGAGCGTTTTCACTGCGGCATCGACGATCCGGGCGGTTGCTGGTGCGCGCGCGAGCATTCACCTCTACCGGCGCCGCTCGAGCACGGGCGCGCCGGCTGTCTCTGCCCGGAGTGTCTCGCCCGCGAGGTAGCCGCCGCGGGGTAAGTGCAAGGAAACGCCGTGAGCAAGGGAGCGCGAATGACTGAGGCCGCAGCGGCCGCGCCGGTCTTTGAGGCCGCGGGGCTCACCAAGATCTACCACATGGGCGAGGTCGAGGTGCCGGCCCTGCGCGGCATCGATATCGAGCTCTACGCCGGCGAGTTCGTGGTGCTGCTCGGGCCCTCGGGCAGCGGCAAGTCCACCCTGCTCAACATCCTCGGCGGGCTCGATTCCCCGACCGCCGGCAGCGTGCACTACGGCAACACTGAGCTCACCGCCTATGACGACTCCTCACTGACCCGCTACCGGCGCGAGCACGTCGGCTTCGTGTTCCAGTTCTACAACCTCATTCCCAGCCTGACGGCGCGCGAGAACGTGGCGCTGGTGACCGAGATCGCGCGCCATCCCATGGCGCCCGACGAGGCGCTGCGCCTGGTGGGCCTGGGCGAGCGCCTGCACCACTTCCCGGCCCAGCTCTCCGGCGGCGAGCAGCAGCGCGTGGCCATCGCGCGGGCCATCGCCAAGCGCCCGGCGGTGCTGCTCTGCGACGAGCCGACGGGGGCGCTGGACGTCACCACGGGCATCACCGTGCTGGAGGCCATCGAGCGGGTCAATCGCGAGCTCGGCACCACCACCGTGGTGATCACCCACAACGCCGATATCGCCCAGATCGCCGATCGCGTCATCACGCTCTCCGACGGGCGCATCGGCGGCGTCACGCGCAACGCCGAGAAGAAGGCGCCGCGCGAGCTGCACTGGTAGCGCCGCCGTGCGGGCCATCGATCGCAAGCTCGCCCGCGACCTCTGGCACCTGCGCGGCCAGGCGCTGGCGATCGCGCTGGTGATGGCCTGCGGCGTGGCCACCTACGTGATGTTCCTGGCCACCCTGGACTCGCTGCAGGTCACCCGCGCCGAGGTCTACCGCACGCTGCGCTTCGCCGAGGTCTTCGCGCCCCTGACCCGGGCCCCGGAGCGCATCGCCGCGCGCATCGCAGAGATCCCTGCGGTGGACCGCGTCGACACCCGGGTGGTGGCGCCGGTCACCATCGACGTCAGCGGGTTCGCCGAGCCCATCACCGGGCTGATCACCTCGCTGCCCGCGCAGGGCGAGCCGCTGCTGAACCGGCTGTTCCTGAAGAGCGGGCGCAGCGTCGAGCCAGGCCGCGACGACGAGGTGGTGGCGAGCGAGGCCTTCGCCGAGGCGCACGGCCTGGAGCCGGGCGACGCGCTGGCGGTGACCATCAAGGGCCGGCGCAAGCGGCTCACCCTGGTCGGCACCGCGGTCTCGCCGGAGCACATCGCCCAGCTCCGGCCCGGAGGGGTCTTTCCCGACTTCAAGCGCTACGGCGTGCTGTGGATGGCCCGCGAGCCGCTGGCCGCCGCCTTTGAGATGGAGGGGGCGTTCAATCACGTCGTGCTGACGCTGGCGCGCGGCGCCAGTGCCCAAGCGGTGATCGACCCGCTGGACGATCTGCTGCGGCCCTACGGAGGCGGCGGCGCGGTGGCGCGCGCCGACCAGCTCTCCAACCGCTTTCTCTCCGACGAGCTGCGCCAGCTGGAGAACAGCTCGCGGCTCTTCCCCTACATCTTTCTCGGGGTGGCGGCCTTCCTGCTCAACGTGGTCGTCACCCGGCTGGTCGGCACCCAGCGCGAGCAGATCGCCGCGCTCAAGGCCTTCGGCTACGGCAACGGCGCGGTCGGCCTGCACTTCCTCAAGCTGGTGCTGGTGATCACCATGACCGGAGCCCTGATCGGCATCGGCGCCGGGGCCTGGCTGACCCGGGTCATGGGTGAGATCTACATGGGCTTCTTCCGCCTGCCCTGGCTGGAGTACCGACTGCCTGCGGGGGTGATCGGCGGGGCGCTGGCGGCGAGCCTGGCCGCGGGCGCGCTCGGCACCCTGGTCGCCGTGCGCGCCGCCGTGCGCCTGCGCCCGGCAGAGGCCATGCGCCCGGAGCCGCCGGCGGTCTACCGGCGCACGCTGATCGAGCGCGGCGGCATCGGCAGGGTGTTCACCGCCCCGACCCGCATGATCCTGCGCCACCTCGGCCACCGGCCCGGCAAGACAGCGCTGGCGGGGCTGGGCATCGCCATGGCCGTCGCCATCTTGATGACCGGGCGCTTCCAGGAGGACACCGTCACCTTCATGATGGACCTGCACTTCGGGCTGTCGCAGCGCGAGGACCTGGCGGTGAGCTTCGTTGAGCCGACCTCGCGCCGGGCGGTCCACGAGCTCACCGCGCTGCCCGGGGTAGAGCACAGCGAGAGCTTCCGCTCCGTCGGGGTGCGCCTGCGCAACGGCCATCGCAGCCAGCGCACGGCGATCCTCGGCGTCGAGCCCGACTCGACCCTCAAGCGGCTGTTCGACACCGAGCTGCGCCAGCTCGAGCTGCCGCGCTCGGGCCTGGTGCTCAGCGACTACCTGGCGGGCCTGCTGGCGGTGCGCCCCGGCGAGCAGCTGACCGTCGAAGTGCTGGAGGGCGAGCGGCTGGTGCGCGAGGTGGGGGTGGCCGCCGTGGTCCGGCAGTACCTCGGGGTCTCGGGCTACATGGACCTCGATGCCCTCAACCGGCTGCTCGGCGAGGGCGCGGCGATCTCCGGCGCCTATCTCACCGTCGAGCCCGGAACGGCGCAGTCCGTCTACGCCGCGCTCAAGGACCGGCCGCGGATCGCGGGCACCACGGTGCGAGTGCAGGAGATCCACAACTTCCGCCGCATCATGGACGAGACCATGCTGTTCTGGACCGCGCTGGCGACCGTGTTCGCCGCGCTGATCGCGGTCGGCGTGGTCTACAATTCCGCGCGCATCGCGCTCACGGAGCGCAGCCGCGATCTCGCCACCCTGCGGGTGCTGGGCTTTACCCGTGGCGAGATTTCCTACATCCTCCTCGGCGAACTGGCCTTCCTGACCCTGGCGGCGATCCCGCCGGGGCTGTTCATCGGCCGCCTGCTGTGCGGCTACATCGCGGCCATGGTCGAGAGCGACCTGTATCGAATCCCGCTGATCCTGGAGCCGGACACCTACGCCTTCGCCGCGGCGGTGGTGCTCGCCGCCTCGGCGCTCTCGGCGCTGGTAGTGCGTCGCCGGCTGGACCGGCTCGACCTGGTGGCGGTGTTGAAGACGAGGGAGTAGCAGGGATGCATCCAAAATGGCGCCGGCGCACCGCCTTCGCGGTCATCGTGACCGCCATCGCCGCCGTGCTCGCCTACGGCTTTCGCCCCCAGCCCCAGGCGGTCGACGTCGCCGCCGCGCGCAGCGCGCCGCTGCGCGTCACCGTGGACGAGGAGGGGCGCAGCCGGGTCATCGACCGCTACGTGCTCTACGCCCCGGTGGCCGGCTACATGCGGCGCCTGGCCCTGGAGGTGGGCGCCACGGTGGCGCGCGGTGCGCGGGTGGCCGAGATCGAGCCCCTGCCCTCCACGGTGCTCGACCCGCGCAGCCGCGCCGAGGCCGAGGCCCGGGTCGATGCCGCGGCCGCCGAGCTGAAGGCGGCCGACCAGCAGGCCCAGGCCGCCAGAGCCGAGTCCGAACTCGCGGGCATCGAGCTCAGGCGCCTGAGCAACCTGCGCGCGGTCAACGGCACCTCGCAGGAAAGCGTGGACCAGGCCGCGGCCAGGGCCCGCAGCGCCGCGGCCACCCAGCGCTCGGCGGAGTTCGCGGTCGAGGTCGCGCGCCACCGGCTGGCCGCGGCGCGCACCGCGCTGGCGCACTCGGCCGCCGAGGGCCGCCCGGAATCGGGCGAGCGGGTGGCGATCAGCGCCCCGGTCGCCGGGCGGGTGCTGCGCATCCACCGCAAGAGCGAGGGCGTGGTGGCCGCCGGTGAGCCGCTGCTGGAGCTGGGCGATCCGCATGCCCTGGAGGTGATCGCCGAGGTGCTCTCGGCCGATGCCGTTCGCATTCGGCCCGGCATGCGGGTGCTGCTCGATCGCTGGGGCGGCGAAGGGCTGCTTGAGGCCCGGGTGCGCGCCGTCGAGCCGGTCGGTTTCACCAAGATCTCGGCCCTCGGCGTCGAGGAGCAGCGGGTGGTCGTGGTCTCCGATCTCGTCTCCCCGCCCGAGCTCTGGGAGGCGCTCGGCGACGGCTACCGCGTCGAGGCGAGCTTCGTGCTGTGGGAGGAGGGCGAGGTCCTGCAGGTGCCGGCGAGCGCGCTCTTTCGCGACGCCGATGGCTGGGCGGTGTTCGTGGTCGCCGAGGGCCGCGCCGCGCGCCGCGCGGTGACGCTGGGGCGGCGCAACGGGCTCGCCGCGCAGGTGCTGAGCGGGCTCGCCGGCGGCGAGCAGGTGATCGTCCATCCCGACGAGGGGATCGAGGACGGCGCGGCGGTCCAGGTGCGCGGCCGTGGGTGAGGTGCTCAAGTTCCGGCCCCGGGCCAAGGCCGCCGAGCGCGCCAAGGGCAAGACCCTGTGCGGCAGCGGCTTTCACAAGTGGGCCCTGGACCGGAAGCGGCGCTTCGACGTGAAGAAAGGCAAGCTCCTCACGGTCTACCGCTGCACCCGCTGCGGGGTGGAGAAGACGCGGGCCGAGTGAGCGCGCCGCACGAAGCCTTCGAGGTCCACCCGCGCCTGGCGGCCGACTGCGCAGAGCTGGGCGCCCTGGTGCTGTGCCGGGTGCTGCTGATGAACGACGCCCGCTTTCCCTGGCTGATCCTGGTGCCCCAGCGGGCGGGAATCAGCGAGATTCACCAGCTCGTCGACGCTGACCAGCTGCGCCTGATCCGCGAATCCTCGCGCGTCGCGCGGGCGATGACCGAACTCTTCCACGCCGACAAGATGAACGTCGCCGCGCTGGGCAACGTCGTGCCGCAGCTCCACGTCCATCATGTCGCCCGCCGCGTGGGCGACGCCGCCTGGCCGGGTCCGGTGTGGGGCGCGGGGACCCCTGAGCCCTACGCCGAATCCGCATTGGCCCCGCGCATCGAGCTCTGCCGCGCGGCGCTCGGTCTCGCTCAGCCGAAGAGGTAGAGGCAGGCCAGCACGGCGCCGACGATGCCGGCCAGATCGGCGGTGAGCCCGGTCGCCAGCGCATGGCGCACGCGGCGCACCTGCACCGCCCCGAAATAGACCGCCAGCACGTAGAAGGTGGTCTCGGTCGAGCCCTGCAGGGTGCTCACCAGGTAGCCCACGTAGCTGTCCGGGCCGATCGCCGGGTCCTGGATGGTTGCGGCCAGCACCCCGTAGGCGCCGGAGCCGGACAGCGGGCGCAGCAGCGCCATGGGCAGTGCTTCGGCGGGCAGCCCCAGCGGGGCGGTGAAGCGCCCGACCGCGAGCACGAAGGCCTCCAGCGCGCCGCTCTCGCGCAGCATGCCCACCGCCACCAGGATGGCAACCAGGTAGGGGATGATGCGCACCGCCACCCGAAAGCCCTCCTTGGCCCCCTCGACGAAGGACTCGTAGATGCGCACCCCGCGCGCCAGCCCGAAGCCGAGCAGTGCCACCGCCATCCCCGGGATGATCCAGGGGCTGATCGCCTCGCCGTAGGCCACGGTCAGCGGGATCAGCGCCACGATCGCGGCCAGGGCGAGGCCCGCCGCCCAGGCCGGATAGGCGCCCTCCTCGGTTGCCAGGGTCGGGGCCGGCGCCTCCGGGGCGTCGTCGCGCTCGGGCGGCACGAAGCCCGCCGGCGGCTCCACCGCAGAGAAGCGCCGGTAGAAGCGCGCCGCGGCGATCGCGACCACCGTCGAGCACAGGGTGGCGAACAACGTGGTCGGCAGGATGGCCGCCGGATCCGCGGAGCCCGCCGCCGCGCGCAGGGCGATCACCCCGGTGGGCAGCAGGGTCACGCTGGAGGTGTTGATCGCCAGGAACAGCACCATGGCATTGCTCGCCGAGCCCTTGTGCGGGTTGAGCCGGTCGAGCTCCTGCATGGCGCGGATGCCGAAGGGGGTGGCGGCGTTGCCCAGCCCCATGACGTTGGCCGCCAGGTTCATCACCATCGCCCCCATGGCCGGGTGCCCGGCCGGGATCTCGGGGAAGAGCCGTCCCAGCAGCGGCCGCAGCAGCCGGGCGATGATCACCAGCAGGCCCCCCGCCTCGGCGACCTTCATCAGCCCCAGGAAGAAGGCCATGATGCCGATCAACCCCAGGGCCAGCGTCACCGAGCCCTTGGCGGATTCCACCATGCCGGCGGCCAGCGCCTGCATGGGCGCGATCGCGTCCGGGCCGGGTGCCACCCAGTTGAGCTGGCGCCAGCCGGCCACCGCGAAGCCGATGGCGATCAGGGCGAAGAAGATGAGGTTCATGACGGGTGCTTGCTTGTAGTCGTTGGTCCCATGGTAGGCGAGGGGCTGTTGCCCGCTCCAGCGCCCCCGCGATTGAGGGAGCGAATTTATTCGCGATCATGCAGCGCCGGGAAGGTCGATGCGCAGAATCATCGCGCCTCCTGAACACCCCGGATCAGGCCGAGTCCGCGAATCCCTTTCCGAACAGCCGCACCGCCCGCACGAAGGCCGCATCCGGCGGCGCCTCGATGACGGTCTCTGCGCCGCTCCAGGGATCGACGAAGGCGAGGCGCCGCGCGTGCAACAGCAGGCGCGGGCAGTCGAAGCGCTCGGCGAACAGCCGGTTGATCGGTCCCTTGCCGTATGTGGAGTCGCCGATCAGCGGATGGGCGATGTGCTTGAAATGGCGCCGGAGCTGGTGCTTGCGCCCGGTCCGCGGCCGGGCCTCGACCAGCGAGTAGCGGCTGGTGGAAAAGGGCGCGAGCGGCAGCGGCAGCTCCACGGTCGCGAGCCGGCGATAGGCGGTCACCGCGGGCTGGGGATCCTTGTCGCGGCGCGCGCGCCGGTCCGTGGCCGGGTCGAGGCGCTCGCGCAGCGGATGATCGATGATCCCCTCGGCCTCCGTGTAGCCGCGCACCACGGCGAGGTAGATCTTCTCGACGGCGCCGGCCGCGAAGCGCTCGCCCATGCGCTCGGCCGCCGCGGGCGAGAGGGCGAACAGCAGCACCCCCGAGGTCGGCTTGTCGAGCCGGTGCAGCGGGTAGACGCGCCGGCCGATCTGATCGCGCAGCTGCTGCAGGGCGAAGCGCCGCTCGTGGCGATCGATGCCGCTGCGGTGCACCAGCAGGCCGGCGGGCTTGTTCACCGCGACCAACCGCTCGTCCCGATACAGGATCTCCAGGTCCATGGCGCCGCTTAGGGTACCCTAGCCCGGACAATGCACCGGGACCCCTGGGGCTGGCGGAATTTGCAGCCGGCTTGGCGTCGCTCTGGAGCGAAAGTGGTAGTCGGTGCGCTACCACTTGAGTGAAGAGCAAGCGAGGGCGAGCGAAAAACCGCCAGGACAGGGGCAGGGCGACGGCGGGGCGAGAGTAGTGGCTTGGAATAAGCTGCGACGGACAGTGGAGTTCTCCAACCGTGTCGGATGCATCGCGCAGCGTTCGGCCGCCCTGGTGCATTGTCCGGGCTGATGGCACTCCTCTGGCAGCACGCGGAAGGCGGCCGGCGCTACGAGGTGCGCAGCGCCGGGCGCTCGCGCCGGCTCTACACCGACGGCGTCTTTCACAGCCAGTTCAACGAGGCGCGCCCGCTGACCGGCGCGGTGTGGGACCTTCTGCTCCTGCCCGCATTCTTTCACCCGCCGGCAAGGGTGCGCGACGTGCTGGTGCTGGGCGTGGGCGGCGGCGCGGTGCTGCGCCAGATTGCCCGGTTCGTAGAGCCCGGGCGCTTGGTGGGGGTCGAACTCGATCCGGTGCACCTGCAGGTCGCGCGCCGCTTCTTCGCCGTCGAGCGTGCCGGGGCGACCCTGCACCGGGCCGATGCCGTCAATTGGGTGCGCAGTTACCGCGGTCCGCCCTTCGACCTGGTGATCGATGATCTTTTCGCCGGCGAGGCGGGCGAGCCGGTGCGCGCCGTGCGCGCCTCGGCCAAGTGGTTCGATCGCCTGGGACGGCTGCTCGCCCCAGAAGGCACGCTGGTCATGAACTTCCCTTCGGCACGGGAGCTGCGCACCTGCGGCTACGCGCTCAATGAGCGCACCCGCGCGCGCTACGCCGCGGCCTTTCGCTTCACGCTGCCGCAGCACGACAACGTGGTGGCGGCCTTTTTGCGCGCGGCGTCGGACGGCCGCGCCCTGCGCCGCAACCTCGCCCGCGAGCCCGGGCTCGACCCGCGCCGCCGCACCAGCCGCGTCGCCTACGGGCTGC
>JBFKOE010000077.1:0-8977 GCA_041629015.1 Gammaproteobacteria bacterium | reverse complement strand
GTTGCGCGTGCGCCTGGAGACCGGGCGCACCCACCAGATTCGCGTCCACCTGGCGCACCTTCGCCACCCCATCGCGGGAGATCCCGTCTACGGTGGCCGGCCGTGGCTCCCCCCTGCCGCCGCCGCCCCGCTGGCCGAGGCCCTGCGGGCCTTGCGGCGCCAGTTCCTGCACGCGGCCCGCCTGAGCCTGCGCCATCCCGCCGACGGTGAGCCGGCGAGCTGGGAGGCGCCGCTGCCGGTTGATCTCGAGGAGCTGCTCGCGATGCTGCGCGCGCACGCCGCTGAGGCCGGAAGCGGCGGCTGAGCATGGGCGGGATCGAGTGCATCACCCCCGAGTGGTCCGCGCCCGCCCGGGTGCGTGCCGCCAGCACGACGCGCTTGGGCGGGGTCAGCCGCGGCGCCTTTGCCGCTCTCAACCTCGGCGATCACGTCGGCGATGCCCCCGGGGACGTCGCGCGCAACCGCGAGCGGTTGGCCGCGGCGCTCGCCCTGCCCGCCGAGCCTTGCTGGCTCGAGCAGGTGCACGGCGTCGAGGTCGTGCCTGCCCATGCGCACGGCGCTGGCCGATTGGCCGACGGCGCCTGGACCGACCGCCCCGGGGTGGTGTGCGCGGTGATGACTGCCGACTGCCTGCCGATCCTGCTCGCGGACCGGAGCGGCACGCGGGTTGCCGCCCTGCACGGCGGCTGGCGGGGTCTCGTGGCCGGGATCGTCGCTCGCGGCGTCGAGGCGCTCGGGGTCGACCCGCGGGAGCTCGTCGCCTGGCTCGGGCCGGCCATCGGCCCGCGGGCCTACCAGGTCGGGGACGAGGTGCGCTCGGCCTTTACCGAGCTTGGTATGCGGCACGCGCAAGCGTTCACCCCTGTGGGCGAGGGCCGCTGGCTGGCCGATCTCTACGGCCTGGCTCGCGCCGAGCTGCACGGCTTGGGTGTGCGCGAGGTCGGCGGCGGCGATCGTTGCACCCACAGCGAGCCGGAGTTCTTCTACTCCTACCGGCGCGACGGACGCACCGGGCGCGCGGCAAGCTTGATCTGGATGGAGGGGGAGTGACCGGAACCTATTTCAGAATCCACCACGGCCGCGACCGTGGCGACTTTGGTCCTTGGCGTGACGCGGTTCGCGGGGGATTCTGAAATGGGTTCTACTAACGAGTGACAAGCGGCGAGTCCTGGGTTACAAGGGCCCGACGGCGTCGGCCGCCGACTCGTCGCTCGCCGCTCCTTGCTGCAAGTCCCTCGTTGCTCGCCGCCCGATAGAATCGCAGGAGAAGACATGACTCACTGGTACATGCTCACGCTGGTCGGCGAGGACCGCGCCGGGATCGTCGCCCGCGTCACCCAGGCCCTCTACGAGGGCGGCTGCAACCTCGGCGAGGCGTCGATGATGCGGCTCGGCGGCAACTTCACCGTGATGATGATGGTGAGCGCCGCGGGCACCGAGGACGAGGTGCGGGACATGCTCGACGGGGTTGTCGCGGAGCTCGGACTGCGCCTGCACATCGATGGCATCGAGGGCAGGCTACACCAGCACGTGATGCCGGATGTGCGGGTGACGGTGGCCGGTGCCGACAGGGCTGGGATCGTCGCCCAGGTGACCGGCGCGCTGGCCGGCGCCGGGTTCAATATCCTGGAGCTCGAATCGGACGTGGCCGGCAGCGAGCGTGCGCCGCTCTACATCATGCACATCGAGGGTGTCGCCGCGGCGGGCGTGGAGGCGGTGCGGGCGGCCGTCGAGCCGCTGGCCGGCGCGGGGATCGACGTGCGGGTGAGCGCCGTGGAAACGCTGATCGGCTGAGCCATGGCGGTACTGCCCATCCTCACCTATCCGGACGAGCGCCTGAAGCGGGTGTCCGAGCCGGTCGAGACCTTCGACGACGCGCTCGCCGGCTTCATCGCCGATCTCGAGCAGACCATGCGCGCCGGGCCGGGCGGAGTGGGCATCGCGGCCCCCCAGGTCGGGCGCGCGCAGCGGCTCGTGATCGTCGACATCTCGGCAAAGCCCAAGCATCCCAACCACGGGCGCCTGGTGCTCATCAACCCGGAGATTACGGCCTGGGAGGGCCTGGCGAGCGGCCGCGAGGGCTGCATGTCGGTGCCGGATTTCACCGGCAACGTGGTGCGCGCCGAGCGCATCACCCTGAAGGCGCTGGACGAGCGCGGCGAGCGGCGCAGCTTCGAGATGGAAGGCTTCGAGGCCCGCGCCGCGCAGCACGAGATCGATCACCTCGACGGGCTGCTGTTTCTCGATCGCCTGGTCAGCCGCCGCAACGATCTGTTTCGCCGCAAGGTCTACCAGCAGCCGGCACGGGGCGCCGGCAAGTCCGCGCACGGGGGCCGGTGAGCGCCGTGGAGCCGGTCGCGCGCCGCGAGGTGTGGGCCTGGGGGTTCTACGATTTCGCCAACTCCGGCTACACGACCGTCGTCATGACGGCCGTCTACAACGCCTACTTCGTCTCGGTGATCGCCGGCACCGGGGCCGGCTTCGCCCCCGGCAGCGGGACGCTGCTGTGGACCATCGCCATGGGGACCGCCAATGCCCTGGTGCTGCTGAGCGCGCCGTGGCTGGGGGCGATGGCCGATCGCGGCGCCCACAAGAAGCGGTTCCTCGCCGTGACCACGGCCGGCTGCGTCGTCTTCACCGCGGCGCTGGGCCTCGCCCAGCCCGGGGAGGTGGCGCTGGCGATGACGCTGGTGGTCGCCGCCACGGTCATGTTCGCCAGCGGCGAGAACCTGATCGCCGCCTTCCTGCCCGAGATCGCGCCCCCGGAGCGCATGGGCCGGGTCTCGGCCTTCGGCTGGGCGCTCGGCTACTTCGGCGGCGTGCTGGTGCTGGGCCTCAGCCTCGTCTACCTCTTCTGGGCCCGGGAACGCGGCCTCGAGGCCCAGGACTACGTTCCGGTCATCCTGCTGCTGGTTGCCACGGTGTTCGCAGTGGCGGCCATGCCGACCTTTCTCTGGCTGCGCGAGCGCGCCACGGCGCGCGTGCGGGCGCGGGGCGCATCGCCCGCCGATTACTTCTTCGAGGGCTGGCGGCGGGTGGGACAGACGCTGCGCCAGGCACACCACTACCGCGACCTGTTCCGGTTCCTGATCACGCTCACGATCTACCACAGCGGCATCGCGACGGTGGTCGTGCTGGCTGCGGTCTACGCCCAGGAGGTCATGGGCTTCGGGCCTGCCGAGACCGTCACCCTCATCCTGGTGGTCAACCTCACCGCCTCGGCGGGCGCCTACGCCTTCGGCTTCCTCCAGGACCGGCTCGGCTCCATGCCCACGCTGGCGCTGACCCTGGTGCTGTGGATCGCGGCCACCGTGCTCGCCTGGGCGGGGACAACCAAGGCTGGTTTCTGGGTGGTGGCCAATCTGGTCGGCGTCGCCATGGGCTCGAGCCAGTCGGCGGGGCGGGCCTTGATCGGTCAGTTCACGCCCGTCGCGCGCACCGCCGAGTTCTTCGGCTTGTGGGGCCTGGCGAGCAAGCTCGCGGCCATCCTCGGCCCGCTCAGCTACGGCCTGATCAACTATCTCACCGGCGGTGACCACCGCCGCGCCATCCTCTCGACCATCGCCTTTTTCCTCGCCGGGTTGATCTCGCTGTGGGGCATCGACGAGCGGCGCGGGCGCCGCGCGGCCCAGGAGGATGCGCCGGCCGGGGCTTGAATTTGCGGCCGCGGGCCGCCATCTCGGTGTCATACGCGCTCTCTCGGAACGCCACGAGGCCCGATCATGCGAATGGACAAGCTCACCACCAAGTTCCAGCTTGCGCTGGCCGAGGCGCAGTCGCTGGCCGTCGGCCGCGACCACCAGTTCATCGAGCCGGTGCACCTGATGGCCGCGCTGCTCGACCAGGAAGGTGGCACCGTGCGCCCGCTGCTGGCCCGCGCCGGCGTCAAGGTGCAGCAGCTGCGCAGCAATCTCGGCCAGGCGCTGGATCGGCTGGCGCGCGTCGAGGGCAGCGCCGGCGAGGTCCACCTGTCCAGCGAGCTCGGGCGCCTGCTCAACGTCACCGACAAGCTCGCCCAGCAGCGCAAGGACCAGTACATCACCAGCGAGCTGTTCGTGCTCGCCGCCGCGCAGGACAAGGGCGAGCTCGGCGAGCTGCTGCGCGGCGCCGGCGCCGACAAGGCGGCGATCGAGCGGGCGGTGGAGGATCTGCGCGGCGGCCAGGCGGTCGACGACCCCAACGCCGAGGAGAGCCGCCAGGCGCTGGAGCGCTTCACCATCGATCTCACCGAGCGCGCCGAGCAGGGCAAGCTCGACCCGGTCATCGGCCGCGACGAGGAGATCCGCCGCACCATCCAGGTGCTGCAGCGGCGCACCAAGAACAACCCGGTGCTGATCGGCGAGCCGGGCGTGGGCAAGACCGCGATCGTCGAGGGCCTGGCGCAGCGCATCGTCAACCGCGAGGTGCCCGAGGCGCTCAAGGACAAGCGCATCCTGGCGCTGGACATGGGCGCGCTGATCGCCGGGGCGAAGTACCGCGGCGAGTTCGAGGAGCGGCTCAAGGCGGTGCTCAACGATCTCAAGAAGCAGGAAGGCCAGATCATCCTGTTCATCGACGAGCTGCACACCATGGTCGGCGCGGGCAAGGCCGAGGGCGCGATGGACGCGGGCAACATGCTGAAGCCGGCGCTGGCGCGCGGCGAGCTGCACTGCGTCGGCGCCACCACGCTCGACGAGTACCGCAAGTACGTGGAGAAGGACGCCGCGCTGGAGCGGCGCTTCCAGAAGGTGCTGGTGGGCGAGCCCACGGTGGAGGACACCGTGGCGATCCTGCGCGGCCTCAAGGAGCGCTACGAGGTCCATCACGGGGTGGAGATCACCGACCCGGCGATCGTGGCCGCGGCCACGCTCTCGCACCGCTACATTTCCGACCGCCAGCTGCCCGACAAGGCCATCGACCTCGTCGACGAGGCGGCCAGTCGCATCCGCATCGAGATGGACTCCAAGCCCGAGGAGATGGACCGGCTCGAGCGGCGCCTGATCCAGCTCAAGATCGAGCGCGAGGCGGTGGCCAAGGAAAGCGACGAGGCCTCGCGCAAGCGCCTCGCCGACCTGCAGAAGGCGATCGACGGCCTGGAGCGCGAGTACTCCGACCTCGAGGAGGTGTGGAAGGCGGAGAAGGCCTCGCTGCAGGGCGCGGCGCACATCAAGGAGGAGCTGGAGCGCGCCCGCCACGAGCTCGAGACCGCCCAGCGGGCCCAGGATCTCGCGCGCATGTCCGAGCTGCAGTACGGCCGCATCCCGGAGCTAGAGCGCCAGCTGGAGACGGCCACCCAGGCCGAGGCGGCGGACACCAAGCTGCTGCGCAACCGGGTGACCGACGAGGAGATCGCCGAGATCGTCTCCAAGTGGACGGGTATCCCGGTCAGCAAGATGCTCGAGGGCGAGCGCGAGAAGCTGCTGCGCATGGAGGAGGCGGTCCACCGGCGGGTGGTCGGGCAGGACGAGGCGGTGGGCGCGGTGGCCAACGCCATCCGCCGAGCGCGCGCCGGGCTCGCCGACCCGAACCGCCCCAACGGCTCGTTCCTGTTCCTCGGGCCCACCGGCGTGGGCAAGACCGAGCTCTGCAAGGCGCTCGCCGAGTTCCTGTTCGACAGCGAGCAGGCCATGGTGCGCGTGGACATGTCGGAGTTCATGGAGCGCCACTCGGTCGCGCGCCTGATCGGCGCGCCGCCCGGCTACGTAGGCTACGAGGAGGGTGGCCACCTGACCGAGGTCGTGCGCCGCAAGCCCTACTCGGTGATCCTGCTCGACGAGGTTGAAAAGGCGCACCCGGATGTATTCAACGTGCTGCTTCAGGTGCTCGACGATGGGCGCCTCACCGACGGTCAGGGTCGGACCGTCGATTTCCGTAACACCGTGGTGGTGATGACCTCCAACCTCGGTTCCGACCTGATCCAGAAGCTCGCCGGCGAGGAGCATTACGCGGAGATGCGTGCCGCGGTGATGGAGCACGTCGCCGAGTTCTTTCGCCCGGAATTCATCAACCGCCTCGACGAGGTGGTGGTGTTCCACCCGCTCGGCCGCGAGCAGATCCGGGCGATCGCCGACATCCAGATCGACCGCCTGCGCGAGCGTCTGCGCGAGCGCGATATCCGCATCGAGGTGCGCCCCGCGGCCCTCGACCGGCTGGCCGAGGCCGGATTCGACCCGGTCTACGGCGCGCGCCCGCTGAAGCGGGCGATCCAGCAGCAGCTCGAGAACCCGCTGGCGGCGGAGATCCTCGCCGGGCGTTTCCAGGCCGGGGATCGCATCGTGGTCGAAGCCGGCGCGCAGGGACTGAGCTTCGCCGCCAGCGAGCGTCGCGGCGAGGCGGCCACGGTCTAGGCGCGGGGTCGCGCACGGGCGCCCCGGTCGCGGGCGATCCGGCTCTAGAGGTGATTCAGGCCGCGCGTCAGATCGCGCGAAAAGGCGATGGCCTCGACCTGCAGCGCGAGCAGGTCGGTGTCGGGGTAGTCGACGAGATCGCCGGCCGGCTTGGCCGGACCGCCCTCCAGGGCCAGGGTCCAGCGCAGGGTCTGGCCGAGGGGACCCGCGTGCTCGGTCAGGGCGCGGTTCAGGTCGTGACCCAGCCCCAGCGGCTCGATGATCTTGGCCAGCTCCAGGTCGAACAGGGCGTCGAGGACGGAGAACAGGCCCGCCAAGTAGCAGGAGCGGGCGTCGGCCAGGCCGCAGGCCCGCGCGAGCAGCTCGGCGGCGCGCCCGCGCTCGGCGCCTAGCCGGATGACCTCCTGCGGCTGGTACTCGAAGGAGTTCATGACGATGACCGTGGCCCAGTTGCGGATCCGGTCGAGGCCGAAGAAGCTCACCCCGTGGCGGATGGTCTCGATCTGGCCGGGGGTATGGAAGAAGGCCGAGTTGAGGAGCTTGAGCAGCTTGTAGCTGAGCGTCGCGTCGGCCTTGATGATGCGCTCGATGTCGTTGATCGTGGCATCGGCGTGCTGCAGCTGGCCGAGCAGGCGCAACGCCCCGACGTGATTGGCCGGCACCGAGCGGCCGGGTTTGATCTGGGGCACCTTCCAGAACGGGCCCTGAAACCAGTCGACGCCCTGCTCGCGCAGCGCATCGAACTGCTCGCGCGTGCGCACGCGCAAGGCCAGGGTGACGCCGCCGTGCTCGTGCCAGGTGCGTAGCTGAGCGGGCGAGGCGGCGGCGAAGACCTCGGCCGGCGCCATGCGCACGCAGCGCGTCGCCTCGGGCGCCGGCAGGTCGAGATCGCAGATGGCGGCCCAGGAGCCTTGCCAGCCGTCGGTGCCAGCCAGCTCCAGGGCCCGGGCGGAGCCCTTGGCCGCATCCTCGGGGATCGGCGCCGCGACGATCAGGCGCTTGGCGGGCCAGGGCGGCGGTACGGCGGCGCCTTGCGCGGGCGCGGTCACGATGGCTCGCGACTCTCCCAGCAGGTCCTGAGGCTCGATTTCGGCCATCCGTTCGCGCGCCCGCGGCGCGAGCGCGCTCGAGGGGCGCGCGTCGGCGGTGTCACGCGAGCCGAACTCCAGCCGGTAGGCCGCGACCTGGTATTCGGCATCGAACACCGGTTCCAGGCGCAGCGTGTAATCCCCGTTCCCTGCGTTCATGCCGATCGAGTCCCTGAATTCGTCGACCACGATGATAGTGTGGCACGTGCGCCGCGGCGATGAACAGGCGCAGCGGCCCGGCGCGTGATGACGCTCGCAGGCGAATGTCCGGCGTAGCGGTTACACTATGCGCTACCGGGAAGGGACGCCCGCCCGGCGGGCTAGATCCCGGGAACCCATCACCCGGAGCTGGGGTTGGACGGCGCCGGGGAAGCATTAGCGGAAAGGGACGGAGTCGGCATGGCTCAGCAGCCCATGTCCACACCAGGTGCCGAGCGGGGCGCTCGGCCGCAAGCGGATGCACCCTTCTTCTTCGAGGGCGAGGCCCAGAAGCGGGCGCTCTCCTACGTCAGCTACGCCCTGAACAAGGGCCGCGGCGTGTTCCTGCTGACCGGCAAGGCCGATACCGGCAAGAGCGCCCTGGCAGCGAAGATCCGCGAAGGCCTGCGCGCGGAGGGCACCGAGGTCGCCTGGCTGTCGGCGGCGAACATCGGCGGCAACGACCTGCTGCGCAGGATCGCCGCGAGCTTCGGCCTCGCCCACTACAGCCTGCCGCGCTCGCGCATCCTCGGCGCGCTCGAGGACCACCTGCGCGAGCATGCGCGCGGTGGCAAGTGCCCGCTGCTGGTCATCGACGAGGCCGACAGCCTGCAGGTGGCCGATCTCACCGAGATCGCGACGCTGTGCAAGCTGCGAACCTCCGGGCGCTACCTGCTGCAGATATTCCTGATCGGGCGGCAGTTGCCGCTTGCCGAGCTCGCCGAGGGCGGGCGGGCGAACGGTATGGAGCAGCTGGTCGCCACCTACCGGCTCTCCGCTCTCAGCCAGGCTGAGCTGGACCCCTTCATCGGCGGCTGGGCGGCGCACCTCGGGCACGCCGTGCCACCGCCCCTGCCGCGGCACCTGGGCCAGCGGCTGATGGCCTGGAGCGGCGGTCGGCCGGGCCGCCTGAGCGGTCTGTGCGAGCAGCTCGGCGTCCGGCTCGAGCAGGGGGCGCTGGAGGCCTGGGACGAGGACCTGGTGGAGACCCTGGTCGAGGGGGTCGAACAGGAGTCCGCGGTGGTGCGACCGGCGGCCCCGCCGCAGGGTCTTGCCGGGGCCGCGGCCACCGAGCCGGCACGCGGTCCCTCGGGATTGAACTCCGGGCCCGCGCTCGCGCGGCGCGATCCGCGGCCAGCCCCGGCGCCGTCCGGCGCGGAACCGGCGGCCCAGGCCCTGGCGACGCCGGCGCCGGAAACCGCCGAGGTGGTGACCGAGACGGCCCTCGTTGCCGAAAAGCCGCCGGTCGCGCGCACCCCCAGGCCGCGACCCGCGGGCGGTGCGGTGCAGCCGATCGACACGCCGCTGGCGGCCATCTGCGGCGGCGCCGAGGAGGCGCTGCTGCTTGCGCCCCTGCTGACGATG
>JBFKOE010000076.1:0-8993 GCA_041629015.1 Gammaproteobacteria bacterium | reverse complement strand
TCGACCTGGGGGCTGAGGCGATGGATCTCGTCCACGAACAGGACGTCGTTCGGCTCCAGGTTGTTGAGCAGGGCGGCGAGGTCGCCCGCCCGCTCCAGCACCGGTCCGGAACTCTGGCGCAGCCCCACCCCCATCTCGTTCGCGATGATGTGCGCCAGCGTGGTCTTGCCGAGGCCGGGGGGGCCGAAGATCAGCACGTGGTCGAGCGCCTCGCCGCGGTTGCGGGCGGCCGGGATGAAGATCGCCATCTGCTCCTTGACCGCGGCCTGGCCGACGTACTCGGTCAGCTGCCGTGGCCGAATGGCGCGGTCGACGGCCTCCTCCTCCCCCAGCGCCTCGCCGGCGACCAAGCGGTCGGTTTCGATCATGGGTCGACAGGGTAAAGGGGAACGGGGGCAGGGGAAAGGGCGCGGGCCGGGGCCGGGCACGGGCGCCGGATCCGAGAGGGCGGCTGCGCGACCGGCCGCCTTGGCCTCACTTCACCGTGGCCTGCAGGGCGCGGCGGATGATCTCCTCGCTCTCCAGGCCCTCGCCCTCCACCGCTCGCGCCATGCGGCCGGCCTCCTGGGGCTTGTAGCCGAGCGCGATCAGCGCGCTCACCGCGTCCTGGACGGCGCCGCCCGGCGCGGCACCCGGGCCGGGGGCGGCGCCCGCGCCGGCGGCCGCCTCGCCCAGCCGGTCGCGCATCTCCACGATCAGGCGCTCGGCAGTCTTCTTGCCCACGCCCGGCAGGCGCGTCAGGGTGGCGCTGTCGCCCAGGTTGACGCAGGCGGTGAAGTCCCCGGCGCTGATCCCGGAGAGGATGGTGATCGCGACCCGCGGGCCGACGCCGCTCACCTTGATCAGGCTGCGGAACAAGGTCCGCTCGGCCTCGGTGAAGAAGCCGTAGAGCGCGTGCGCATCCTCGCGCACCGCCAGGTGGGTGTGCAGGGTGACACTCGCGCCGATCTCGGGCAGGCGGTAGAAGGTCGACATCGGAGCCTCGACCTCGTAGCCGAGCCCGCCGACATCGATCAGCAGCCGCGGCGGGTGCTTCTCGAGCAGCGTGCCGTGCAGGCGCCCGATCACCGGCGTCGCCCCGGCAGCGCCGCCCCGGCGCGGCTGGCGGTCTGCCGCGTGTGGCTGTGGCAGAGGGCCACGGCGAGCGCGTCGGCGGCATCCGCCTGGGGCGCCTCCTTGAGGTTGAGCAGGGCGCAGACCATGTGCTGGATCTGTTGCTTGGCCGCGCCGCCGGTGCCGACGATCGCCTGCTTGATCTCGCGCGGCGAGTACTCGGCGACCTCGACCTCGTGGCAGGTCGCCGCGCAGATGGCGGCGCCGCGCGCGTGACCGAGCTTGAGGGCCGAGTCGGCGTTGCGGTGGACGAAGACGCGCTCGATGGCGACCTGGTCCGGGCGGTACGCGGTCACCACCTCGGCGATGCCCGCGTAGATCTCGTGCAGCCGCGCCGGCAGGGCCCGCGACTGCACGCGCACGCAGCCGCTGGCCACGTAGCGGGTCAGCCCGCGCTCGACCGCGATCACGCCGAATCCGGTGATGCGGGAGCCGGGGTCGATGCCGAGAATGACCATAATCAGCCGGCAGTAGCGGGTGGCGAGTGGCGAGCGACGGGCTCAGCCCGCAGCGTCGCAGCGGCCCGTCGGGGGGTGGAAGCCGCAGGAGCTTTTCGCAACGCGGTCACCGAATCTGCTCCAGCAGCTCCTCGGAGATGTCGGCGTTGGAATACACCGCCTGGACGTCGTCCAGGTCCTCCAGCATCTCCAGCAGCTTCACCATTCCGGTCGCGTCCTCCAGGCCGAGGTCGGTGAGGGTGGAGGGCCGATGGGTGATCTCGGCCAGCTCGGGGCTGAGGCCGGCGGCGATCACCGCCTCCTTGGCGGCGACGAACTCCTCGGGGGGCACGAGGATGTCGATCGAGCCGTCGGGGTTGTTCACCACGTCGTCGGCGCCCGCCTCGAGGGCCGCCTCCATCACCGCGTTCTCGTCGCTGCCACGGGGGAAGGAGATCACCCCGGACTCGCTGAACAGGTAGGCGACCGAGCCCGCCGTGCCCAGGTTGCCGCCGCACTTGCCGAAGGCGTGGCGGACCTCGGCGACGGTACGGTTGCGGTTGTCGGTCATGCAGTCGACCATCACCGCCGCGCCCCCCGGCCCGTAGCCCTCATAGCGCACCTCCTCGAGGCTGGCGCCGTCCTCGCCGCCCGCGCCGCGCCTGACGGCGCGCTCGATGGTGTCCTTGGTCATGTTGTTCGACAGGGCCTTGTCAATGGCGGCCCGCAGCCGCGGGTTGGCGGCGGCGTCGCCGCCCCCGAGCCGGGCCGAGACCGTGATCTCGCGGATCAGCTTGGTGAACAGCTTGCCGCGCCTGGCGTCCTGGGCGTTCTTGCGGTGCTGGATGTTGGCCCACTTGCTGTGGCCTGCCATGGTTTCCTCTCGCGGGCGCTCGGCGGGGCTCCCGGCCCCCGGCGGTGAAAGGCGCAAATGATACCGTCGCGGCGAGCCCGCGAGCCAGCCGCCGCGGCCCGCGCTCGCTCAGGATGCGGGCGGCAAGCCGAATCGGCCCCGGCGCAGGAAGCGGCCGACCGCCCGCGCGACGGCCGGGCTCAGCAGCAGGGTGCTGTGTGTCGCCCGCACCACCAGGTGATCGGTGGCCCCGTCGATCCGGGTCTCGGCGACGCTCACCGTGCCGTCGGCCGGGCGCGGCAGCCGCGGGAGCAGCCTGCCGACGCCCAGGTTGAGGTCGCCGGCGATCACGCCGAGCTCGCGGCCGTGGGGCAACCGCGGGCCGTCGCCGAGCAGCGCCCGCTCGCGGCTGCGGCCCAGCAGCCAGCGTCCCGGTTGGGACCGGGCCAGCCGATCCGCCACCCAGCTGCCGCCGAACGGGGTGCCGAGGGTGACCACCCGGCCCGGGCGCTGGTCGGGAAAGTCCTGCAGCAGCTGCAGGATCAGCAGGCCGCCGAGGCTGTGCCCGACCAGGTGGACGACGGGACCCTCGATGCGGGCCAGGAAGCGCTGCAGCCGCGCCGCGTTGGGCGCCAGCGCCCGGGTCACAGAGGGGTAGGAGAAGCAATGCGGCGCGAAGCCTTGCGCCCGCAGGGAACGGGCCAGCGGCCGCATGACCACGCCCTTCATCCACAGCCCGTGGACGAGGACCACCGGCTCGCGGGGTTGGGCTGGCGGCGGGTCCGGTTCGCCGGCGGCGCTCACGCGGCCAGCGAGAGCATGCGCTGGAGCGCGACCCGGGCGAGATCCGCCTCGTCCGCCGGCACGCGGATGCGGTTCACGACCCGCCCCTCGACGAGGTTCTCCAGGGCCCAGAGCAGGTGCGGGGGATCGATGCGGAACATGGTCGAGCACATGCACACGGTCGGCGACATGAACTGCGCGGACTTGCCGTCGGCCTCGACCTCGCGGTGCAGGCGCTGGACCAGGTTGTACTCGGTGCCGACCAGCCAGCGGCTGCCGGGCGCGGAATCGCGCACCGTGCGGATGATGAACTCCGTGGACCCGACCTCGTCGGATTCCTGGCACACCTCGAAGCTGCACTCCGGGTGCGAGATCACCCTGCCGTCCGGGTGGCGGGCGCGAAAGGCACGGATGTGCTCGGGCCGGAACATCTGGTGCACCGAGCAGAAGCCCTTCCAGAGGATCATCCGCGCGGCGCGGATCT
Source organism: Gammaproteobacteria bacterium (assembly GCA_041629015.1). Lineage (GTDB taxonomy): Bacteria > Pseudomonadota > Gammaproteobacteria > QQUJ01 > QQUJ01 > JBFKOE01. The sequence continues at coordinate 5,323 of JBFKOE010000076.1, read as the reverse complement.
GCTCCGGGCTGAGGCCGCCTAGCGGTTGGCCGAAATCCCACACCACCATGTCCTCCAGGGGCATGCCCATGGCGTGGGCGGTGTTGCGCCCCAGGTGCTGGTCGGGGAAGAACAGCACCTTCTCGCGCCGGCCGTAGGACCAATCCAGAACGGCGCGGGCGTTGCTTGAGGTGCAGACGACCCCCCCGTGGCTGCCGCAGAAGGCCTTCAGGTCGGCGGCCGAGTTGATGTAGGTCACCGGGGTGACGGTCTCTTCGGGGTCCAGCACGGAGCCGAGCTCGCGCCAGCAGCGCTCGACCTTGGCGAGGTTGGCCATGTCGGCCATGGAGCAGCCCGCGGCCAGGTCGGGCAGGATCGCGCCCTGCTCGGGCGCCGAGAGGATGTCGGCGACCTCGGCCATGAAGTGCACCCCGCAGAAGACGATGTAGCGCGCCCCGGAGCTGGCCGCCTGGCGCGAGAGCTTGAGGGAGTCGCCGCTGAAGTGGGCGTGACGGAAGACCTCGTCGCGCTGGTAGTGGTGGCCGAGGATCACCGCCTCGCCGTCCAGGCGCCGCTTGACAATGCCGATGCGCTCGCAGCACTCGGCCTCGTCCAGTTCGGTGTAGTGCTCGATGTTCAGGGTCTTGGACAGCATGCGGTCAACTTCCCGCCGGGCCCGGGCGGCGCCCCGCCGAGGGGCGAATTTTCGCACCTGTCGCCGTGGCTTGCACCCCCCGGGCTGGGGCGAAGGCGAGGATGGCGATCCGGTTGGTCCAGGAGCTGGCGAGGGCGGCGGCCTGGGCGCGGTCGAGCCAGCGGTAGGCGACGTGCTCGCGGGAGTGCAGCCGCACCGGCCGGCTCGCGGGCAGGCGGTAGCGAAAGACGTGCTCGCTGTTGTAGCGATCGTCGGGGTGATAGCGCTCGCGCCAGGCGGGCAGGATCGGAAAGCGGTTGCTGAGGCCGCAGTCGATCAAGCCCTGCGCGGCCGGCCGAATGCCGGTCTCCTCCTCGAGCTCGCGAAGCGCCGCCCCGCGCGGGTCCTCGCCCTCGCGCAGGCTGCCGGTCACCGACTGCCAGAAGCCGCGCGGCCGGGCGCGCTGCAGCATCAGGACCTCGCCTCTCGCGGTATGCACCAGGACCAGCACCGATTGCGGGAGCTTGAACGGCGGTCGGGACACGGGCCTAGTTCGGTGGCGCCGTCCTGAGGCGGATGTGGAGCTCGTCGAGCTGCTGCTTGGGCACCGGCGCCGGCGCCGAGGTCAGCGGGCAGCTCGCGGTCTGGGTCTTGGGAAAGGCGATGACGTCGCGGATCGAGGGCGCACCGGTCATCAGCATCACCAGCCGGTCCAGCCCGAAGGCGATCCCGCCGTGCGGCGGGCAGCCGTACTTGAGCGCATCGAGCAGGAAGCCGAACTTTTCGCGCGACTCCTCCGCGGAGAGTCCGAGGAGGTCGAACACCGCCTCCTGCATCTCCTGGCGATGTATACGCACCGAGCCGCCGCCCACCTCGACGCCGTTCAGCACCAGGTCGTAAGCCCGCGACTTGGCGGCGCCGGGCTCGCGCGCCAGCGCCGCGGGGTCGGGATCCCGGGGCGCGGTGAAGGGGTGGTGCAGCGCGTCCCAACGCCGGTGGTCCTCGCTCCACTCGAACATCGGGAAGTCCACCACCCACACCGGCTGCCAGCCGCGCGCGACCAGGCCGCGGTCCTCGCCCAGCCTGACGCGCAGCGCGCCCAGGGAGGCGTTGACGATGTCGGCCTTGTCGGCGCCGAAGAAGACGAGATCGCCGCTGACCGCCCCGGTGCGCTCCAGGATCGCGGTTACCGCGGCGTCGGGCAGGAACTTTAGTATCGGCGACTGCAGGCCCTCGCGGCCGGCGCCGGCGTCGTTGACCTTGATGTAGGCGAGCCCCTTGGCGCCGTGCTGGGCGACGAAGGCGGTGTAGTCGTCGATCTCCTTGCGCGAGAGCTCGCCGCCGCCGGGCAGGCGCAGGGCGGCCACCCGGCCCTTGGGGTCGTTGGCTGGGGCGGCGAAGACCTTGAAGTCGGCCTCGCGCATGACGTCGCCCAGGTCGATCAGCTCGAGCGGAATGCGCAGGTCGGGGCGATCGACCCCGAAGCGGCGCATCGAGTCCTGGTAGCTGATGCGCGGGAAGGGCTCGGGCAGCGCGACCTCCAGGGTTCGTGCGAACAGGTCGCGGACCATGTCCTCCATGACGTTCAGGATCGCGTCCTCGTCCATAAACGAGGTCTCGATATCGAGCTGCGTGAACTCGGGCTGGCGGTCGGCGCGCAGGTCCTCGTCGCGGAAGCAGCGCACGATCTGGTAGTAGCGGTCGATGCCGCCCATCATCAGCAGCTGCTTGAATAGCTGCGGCGACTGCGGCAGCGCGTAGAAGGCGCCCGGGTGGTTGCGGCTGGGCACCAGGTAGTCGCGGGCGCCCTCCGGCGTGGCCTTGGTCAGGAACGGGGTCTCGACCTCGAGAAAGCCCTCGCGATCGAGGAAACCGCGCAGGGTGCGGGCGATCTCGGAGCGCAGCCGCAGCCGCCGCAGCATGGTCGGGCGGCGCAGGTCCACGTAACGGTAGCGCAGGCGGATGTCGTCGCCGACGCCGAGCTCGTCCTCGAGCTGGAAGGGGGGCGTCTCGGCGCGGTTGAGCACCTCCAGGTCCTTGACCAGCAGCTCGATCTCCCCGGTCGGCATGGCCGGGTTCTCGGTGCCCGCTGGGCGGCGGCGGACGCGCCCGCGAACTCGCAGCACGTACTCGTTGCGCACCCGTTCCGCCTCGCGGAAGGCGTCAGGGGTGTCGGGGTCGATCACCACCTGGGCGATGCCCTCACGGTCGCGCAGGTCGATGAAGATCACGCCGCCGTGATCGCGGCGCCGATGAACCCAGCCGCACAGCTCGATCTCCTGATCCAGGTGCGAGAGGTTCAGCTGACCGCAATAGTGGCTGCGCATCGGGCCGGATCCTGTGGTTGCGGCGAACAAAGGCCGGAATGGTAAGTGCTGGTCTGAGGGGGCGCAAGGACGCGGGGTGAGCCGCAAAAAGCAGGGGCCGGGCAAGGCCCGGCCCCGTGTCGGGTCAGCGTCCCGGCGGGCTCCGCCGCGGGCTCAGTCGCCCACGCAGGCCGCGCAGGTCGAACTCTTGGAGTCCGCGCAGGGCGGGGCCTCCTTGTCCTTCTTGTGGACGTTGCGCTGCTTGTCCTTCTTGAAGTCGGTTTCATACCATCCGCTGCCGCCGAGGCGGAAGCCGGCGGCCGAGATCAGCTTGCGCAGGCCGGGCTGCTCGCAGGCGGGACACTCGACCAGCGGCGCCTCGCTCATCTTCTGGAGGGTCTCCAGCTTGTGGCCGCAGTCGGAGCACTCGTATTCGTAGATCGGCATAGCCTTTTCCCCGTCTCAATCCGGCGTCCGCCCTACCTGGGGGCGGGCACGGCGTATTCAAGGCCCGGCATTATAGAGCAAGACGAGCGGAAAATTCACCGGGATTCAGGGGCTTTGCCCGGGCCCGGGTGGTGCCGCGGGGGCGGCTCGCTACACTGTTAGCGATCTCGGACCCAGCCGCCGGAGCCCGATGCACGTACGCTACACCAGCCCGCCGCGCGCCAACCGCAACGACTGGAAGTCGGTGCGCTCGCTGCTGCCCTACCTGTGGGAATACCGCGGGCGGGCCCTGGTCGCGCTCGCCTGCCTGGTGCTGGCGAAGCTCGCGACCGTCGCCGTGCCGCTGATCCTCAAGGAGATCGTCGACGCGCTGGAGCGCGGCGGGGCCGGCGCGCTGGTGCTGCCGGTGGCGCTGCTCGCCGGTTACGGGGCGCTGCGCATCGCGGGGAGCCTGTTCAACGAGCTGCGCGACGGCGTCTTCGCCAAGGTGCGGCAGGGCGTGGTGCGGCGCATCTCCTGCCGCATCCTCGCTCACCTGCACGAGCTCTCGCTGCGCTACCACCTCGAGCGCAGGACCGGCGGCATCGCTCGCGACATCGAACGCGGGACCAGCAGCGCGAGCACGCTGCTCAACTTCATGGTCTTCAGCGTCTTGCCCATCCTGGTGGAATTCACGCTGATCGCGGCGATCCTGCTCGGCCGCTTCGACCTGCGCTTCGCGCTGACCACCGCGCTGGCGGTCGCCGCCTACATCGGCTTCACCTTCTGGGTGACCAACTGGCGCATCCGCTTTCGCCACCGCATGAACGCCGCCGACTCGCAGGCCGGCTCCCAGGCCGTGGACAGCCTGATCAACTACGAGACCGTCAAGTACTTCGGCAACGAGGACCACGAGCTGCGCCGCTACGATGCCACCCTGGCCGACTGGGAGGACGCGGCGGTCAAGAGCCAGACCTCGCTCTCCTCCCTCAACTTCGGCCAGGGGGCGATCATCGCGCTGGCGGTCACCGCGTTGATGGCGCTGGCGGCCGACGGCGTGGTCAGCGGCGCCTTGACGCTCGGCGACCTGGTGATGATCAACGCCTTCCTGCTACAGCTGTTCCTGCCGCTGGGCTTTCTCGGCGTGGTCTACAGTCAGTTGCGCCACGCGCTCTCGGACATGGAGCTGATGTTCGAGCTCCTGGCGCGCGAGCCCGAGATCCGCGACCGTGAGGGCGCGCCGGCGCTGCGGGTCACGCGGGGCAGCGTGCGCTTCGAGCACGTCGATTTCGCCTACAATCCGGACCGCCCGATCCTGTTCGACGTCGATTTCGAGGTGCCGGGCGGCTCCAAGGTGGCGGTCGTCGGGCCCAGCGGCGCCGGAAAGTCGACCCTGGCGCGGCTGCTGTTCCGCTTCTACGACGTCAGCGCCGGGCGGGTGCTGATCGACGGCCAGGACGTGCGCGAGGTCACCCAGCGCAGCCTGCGCGCGGCGATCGGCATCGTGCCGCAGGACACGGTGCTGTTCAACGAGAGCATCTACTACAACATCGTCTACGGGAACCCGGCGGCAGGGCGCGCGGAGGTCGAGCGCGCGTCGCGGCTGGCGAACATCCACGATTTCATCCACGGGCTGCCGCAGGGCTACGAGACCGTGGTCGGCGAGCGTGGCCTGAAGCTCTCCGGCGGCGAGAAGCAGCGCGTGGCGATCGCCCGCGCGGTCCTCAAGGATACCCGCATCCTGGTGTTCGATGAGGCGACCTCCTCGCTCGACTCGCATTCCGAGCAGCTCATCCAGACCGCGCTCGCGGAGCTCGCCGAGCACCACACCGCGATTGTGATCGCGCACCGCCTCTCCACGGTGGTCGATGCCGACGAGATCCTGGTGCTGGAGGAGGGGCGGATCGTGGAGCGCGGCGAGCACGCTGCGCTGCTGAGTGCCGGGGGGCTGTACGCGCGGATGTGGGCGCTGCAGCGC
>JBFKOE010000075.1:0-9093 GCA_041629015.1 Gammaproteobacteria bacterium | reverse complement strand
CGGCGTCTCGGCGATGCGGGTGACGCGGTTGTGGTACTCAAAGGTGGTCTCGCAGTGATCCACCGCCCCGGTGATGGGGGCGGCGCTGACCGGGTCGGGCGTGCAGGCGAGCGGAATGTGGCCCTCGCCCGCGAACAGCCCCGAGGTCGGGTCCAGCCCGATCCAGCCGGCACCCGGCACGTAGACCTCCGCCCAGGCGTGCAGGTCGGTGAAATCGGCCTCCGGCCCCGCCGGCCCGTCCAGAGCCTTGACGTCGGGGGCGAGCTGCACCAGGTAGCCGGAGACGAAGCGCGCGGCCAGACCGAGGTGGCGCAGGATCTGCACCAGCAGCCAGGCGCTGTCGCGGCAGGAGCCGCTGGCCTTGCGCAGCGTCTCCTCGCAGGTCTGCACGCCGGGCTCGAGGCGGATGAGGTAGCGGATCTGCGACTGCAGGCGCTGGTTCAGCGCGACCAGGAACTCGGTGGTCTGCCGCGACTCGCGAGGCACCCCCTCGAGCCAGGCCCGCAGCAGCTTGCCGGCACGGCGCTGCTCGAAGTAAGGGGCGAGCTCCTTGCGCAGCTGCGGCTCGTATTCGAACGGCCAGCGCTCCGCGTGCTCCTCGAGGAAGAAGTCGAAGGGGTTGATGGTGACCATCTCGGCCACCAGGTCGACCTCGACGCTCAGCCGGCGGGTCTTCTCCGGGAACACGAGCCGCGCCAGGTGGTTGCCGAAGGCGTCCTGCTGCCAGCTGATGAAGTGTTCGGCCGGCTCGACCTTCAGCGAGTAGTGGTGCAGGGGGGTTCGGGTGTGCGGCGCCGGGCGCAGCCGGATCACCTGCGGCCCGAGGCGCACGGGGCGGTCGTAGCGGTACTCAGTGTGGTGTTGGAGCGCGACCTTGATCGACATCTTGGCATCCACTCTAGATGGCCGCAGCCGGCTGCGCCAGCACCTCGGCGGCGCGCCCGGCCGGTGACGCGTGCCGGCGCAGATTCTACAATGCGGACCTGGCTTGGCGGCCGCGCGAGCGCGGCGCGGGGACACGAAGCATGACCTACTGCGTGGGTATGAGCCTGGAAGAGGGGCTGGTGTTCGCCAGCGACTGCCGCACCAACGCGGGGGTGGACTACGTCACCACCTACAGCAAGATGCACGTCTTCACGCCCGGCAACGACCGGGTGTTCGTGCTCCTGTCCGCGGGCAACCTCGCCACCACCCAGGAGGTGGTCAACCACATCCAGCGCGACATCGACAGCCCCGGCCAGCACGGCAACCTGCTCGGCGCGCGCTACCTGTTCGAGGCGGCCGACTACGTCGGGCGCGTCATGCTCGAGGTCCAGCGCGAGCACGGCGCGGCCCTGCAGCAGGCCGGCATCAGCGGCGAGACCACGCTGATCCTGGGCGGCCAGATCCAGGGCCAGCCGCACGGGCTGATGCTGATCTACCCGCAGGGCAACTACATCACCGCTTCGCCCGAAACGCCCTACCTGCAGATCGGCGAGAGCAAGTACGGCAAGCCGGCGCTCGACCGCATCGTGCGCCAGGACCTGTCGCTGGCCGACGGCGCCCGCCTGGCGATGGTGTCGCTGGACGCCACCGCGCGCTCCAACATCACCGTCGGGCCGCCCTACGAGGTCGGCATCTGCCAGCGCGACAGCCTGGAGATGGGCCAGTACCACAAGTTCCAGGAAGACGACCCCTACCTGATCGAGCTGCGCGGCGCCTGGAACGCCGGGATCCTGCGGGCCTTCGGCGCCCTGCCGCGCTTCCCCTGGGAGCAGGACCCGCGGGCGGACCTGAGCGCGGCCGGCTAACCGGTCCGCAGCACCGCCAGCGGCGGCTGGCGGATCACCGAGCCGGTACCGAGCAGGCCGGCCAGCCCGAGGGTGAGCGCCCCCCCGAAACCACCGATGGCGAGGACCGCCGGGTCGGGGCGGTAGGCGAGGTTCAATACCTGCTCGGCCAGGACCCAGCCGACTGCCGCCGCGGCGACGGCCCCGAGCACGCCGGCGAGCAGGCCGAGGGTGGTGTACTCGCCCAGCAGTCCGAGGCGCAGATGGCCGCGCCGCGCCCCCAGCGCCCGCAGCAGGGCGCCCTCCTGGCGGCGCTCCTCCAGGCTGGACTGCAGCGCGGCGTAGAGCACCATCAGGCCCGCCGCGACGGTGAAGCCGAAGACGAACTCGACCGCGCGGGCCACCTGGTCGATCACCCCCTGCACCTGCTGCAGGATGTCCTCGACGTCGAACAGGGTCACGCTGGGGAAGGCGCGCACCAGCTCGTTCAGCATCGGCTTCTGCTCGGGGCGCAGGTGGATGCTGCTGAGGTAAGTGGCCGGGAAGTCCTCCAGCACGCCCGGCGCGACCACCACGAAGAAGTTGACGCGGAAGTTGTCCCATTCCACCTCGCGGATGTTGACCACCTCGAGCTCGGCGCTGCGGTCGCCGATGCGGAAGCCGAGCCGATCGCCCAGGCCGACGCCCAGGTGGCCGGCCATGCCCTGCTCGATCGAGAGCAGCCGCTCGCCGCGGCTTCGCTCCGGCCACCACTCGCCGGCGAGCAGGCGGTTGTCGGCCTGCATGGTGGCGGCCCACGAGAGGTTGAAACCGTGCTCGAGCCGGTGCTGACCGACGTCATCCAGCCGGCCCCACTGGTCCGCCGGGCGGCCGTTGATGGTCACCAGGCGGGCGCGCACCATGGGCAGCACCTGGGCATCGGGCAAGCCCCGGCCGGCGAGCCAATCGATCAGCGACTGCGCCTGGCTGGGCTGGATGTTGATCAGGAAGTGGTTGGGGGCACCCGCCGGGATGCGCTCGCGCCAGGCGCCGAGCAGGTCGCCGCGGATCACCGTCAACAGCAGCACGGCCATCAGACCCACGCCGAAGGCCATCACCTGGACGGTGCTCGCCGCGCGTCGCCGCGCCACCGCCGCCAGCCCGAAGCGCAGCGCCACGCCCACCCGGCGCCGCAGCGGCGCCAGTGCCCGGACCAGCAGCCAGGCCCCGCCCGCCAGCGCCGCCAGCGTGCCCGCGGTCCCGAGCACCAGCCAGGCGGTCAGGCGGACATCGGCCGAGGTCCAGGCCATCAGCGCGACCATCACCGCGGCCCCCAGGCCGTAAAGGCCCGCCTGCGACAGGGGCGGCGGGCCGAGGTCGCGCCGCAGCACCCGCATCGGCGGCACCCGGCGCAGGCGCAGTATCGGCGGCAGGGCAAAACCCAGCAGGGTCGCCAAGCCGATCGCCAGGCCGCCGAGCACCGGCCGCAGCGAGGCGGCGGGTAGTTCGGTCTGCAGCAGGCCGCCGAGCAGCACCACGATCCCCGCCTGCCCGAGGTAGCCCAGCAGGCAGCCGGCCAGGCTGGCCGCGAGGCCGAGCGACAGGAGCTTGAGCCCGTAGATCGAGGCCACCAGCCGCTGGCTGGCGCCGAAGCAGCGCAGCAGGGCACTGTTGTCGGCCTGGCGCTCGGCGTGGCGGCGGGCCGCGATGGCGATCGCCACCCCGCCCAGCAACACCGCCGTAAGCGCCGCCAGGGAGAGGAAACGCTCGCCGCGCTCCAGGGCGCGGCCGATCTCCGGGCGCGCCTCGCGGACGTCGCGAAAGCGCTGGCCGGGCTCCAGCCGCGGGGCGAGCCAGTCGCGGAAAGCCTGTAGCGGCGGCTCGGCGCCGGCCACCAGCAGCCGGTAGCGCACCCGGCTTCCGGGGAGCACCAGCCCGCTGGCGGCAAGGTCCTCGACCCGCATCAGCACGCGCGGCGCGATGCCGAGCGTCCCGGTCACCCGGTCCGGCTCGTGGCGCACGACGCCCGCGATGCGCAGGCGCGCGTCGCCGAGCTCGATCTCGCCGCCGACCGGCAGCTGCAGGGCATCGAGCAGCTGGCCGTCGACCCAGACGGTGCCCGCGGCGGGCGGCGCCTGGCGGCGGGTGGCGGCGCCGAATCGCTCGGCGCTCGCACGCAAGGCCCCGCGCAGCGGGTAGGCCGCGCCCACCGCCTTGACCTCGACCAGCTGCGAGCGCTCGCCGGCCAGGGCGACGCTGCGGAACTCCAGCACCTCCTCGCCGCGCAGGCCGCGGCGCTCGGCCTCGACCCGCCAGCCGGGATCGGGGGCGCTCGGCGAGGACACCACCAGGTCCGCGGCCAGCAGGTCGGTGGCGCGCCGCTCCAGCGCCTGGCGCACGCGGTCGCTGAAGGCGCCCACCGAGGTGACCGCCCCGACCGCCACCACCAGCGCCAGCGCCAGCACCCGCAGCTCGCCCGCGCGCCACTCGCGGCGCAGGGCGCGCGCGGCGAGGCTCAGCGCACGCACGCCAGCCGATCCTCGTGCAGGCGCCCGGCGACCAGCTCCAGGCAACGGTCGCAGTCACGGGTCAGCGCCGCGTCGTGGGTGACCAGCACCAGAGTGGTGCCCGACTCGCGGTTGAGCGCGAACAGCAGCTCGATCACGCGCTGGCCGGTGGCGCTGTCCAGGTTGCCGGTGGGCTCGTCGGCGAACAGGATCTTGGGGCGCGCCGCAAAGGCGCGCGCGATCGCGACCCGCTGCTGCTCGCCACCGGAGAGCTGGTGCGGGTAATGCTCGGCACGCTCCTGCAGCCCGACGCGCTCGAGCACGCGCAGCGACTCCTCGCGGGCCCCGGCCCGCCCGGCCAGCTCCAGCGGCAGCATGACGTTTTCCAGCGCGGTGAGGCCGGGAAGCAGCTGAAAGGACTGGAACACGAACCCCACCCACTCGCCGCGCAGGGCGGCGCGCTGGTCCTCGTCGAGCCCGGTGAGGTCCACGCCGTTGAGCAGGACCCGGCCGCGGCTCGGCAGGTCGAGTCCGGCCAGCAGGCCGAGCAGGGTCGACTTGCCGGAGCCCGACGGCCCGACGATCGCCACCGCCTCGCCATCGGCGATCACCAGGTCGACGTCGCTCAGGATCTGCAGGTCGCCTCCCGGTGCCCTGACTTGCCGCCCCAGATTCTCGGCTTGCAGAATAGGGGTGGAGGTTTGATGCGGCATGGGTGTGCGGCTCCTTCTATTGTTGCTTCTCTGCCTGCCGGGGGCCGCCTCGGCGGCCCCGCCGGTAATTATGGTCCTCGGCGACAGCCTGAGCGCCGCCTTCGGCTTTCCCCTGGAGCAGGGCTGGGTCTCGCTGCTGCAGCGGCGCCTGGGCGAGCACGGCCTTCCGCACCGGGTGGTCAACGCCGCGATCAGCGGCGACACCACCAGCGGCGGGCGCGAGCGCCTGCCCGCCGCGCTCTCCCTGCACCAGCCCGAGGTGGTGATTGTAGAGCTTGGCGGCAATGACGGGTTGCGCGGCGTGTCACTGGCGGCGATCGGCGACAACCTCGCGGCAATCGTCGCCACCAGTCGCCGCAGCGGGGCGCGCGTGTTGCTGGCGGGCGTTCGGCTGCCACCCAATTATGGCAAGCGCTACACCGAGCAGTTCCAGCAGCTGTTCCGGGACCTGGCCGCGGAGGACGGCGTCGGGCTGGTGCCGCAGCTGCTCGCTGGGGTGGCGGAGACCCCGAATCTGATGCAGGCCGACGGCATCCACCCCACCGCCGCCGCCCAGCCGCGGATCCTCGACAATCTGTGGCCCCACCTGCTGGCGCTGCTGGCGGACTGAGCGCGTGCGTCCGCGCCCGATCGATCACACCGACCCGGCGGCCAGGCCGCCGCTGTGCGCCCTCGACGTCCTGGGCGATGGCGCCGTCGACTCGCTGCTCGACGAGGCCGAGGGCAGGGACGAGCACGGCGGGCGCAGGCTGCGCTGCCGGCGCTGCGGCAACCCGGTCTCCGACGAGCGCCACCGCATTCGGCGTGGCGGCTCGGTCTGGCACCGTTTCACCAATCCCCAGGGGCGGGTATTCGAGATCGGCTGTTACGCGGCCGCCCCGGGCTGCGCCTGCCAGGGACCGCCGAGCACCGAGTTCAGCTGGTTCGCTGGCTACGCCTGGCGGGTCGCACTGTGCGCGGCCTGCGGCAACCACCTCGGCTGGCGCTTCGAGGGTCGGGATCCCGTCTTTTTCGGGCTGATCCTCGACCAGCTGCTCGACGACGGCGACGGGTCGTGAACCGATTCACGGATTCGGGCCGGGCCTTGTGGTCTGGTGAGCGGCCTTAACCGCGCGTAGGCCGGGCCCGGCCGGCGCGCCCCCTGGATCAAACATCAGAGGAGACAGCCAATGAAGATCGGGAAGATCGCAGCACTCGCCCTGCTCGCAGCGCCGCCGCTGCTCGCCGACCAGCACATGACGGCCGCCCCGGCCGCCGACCCGAACATGGCCGCCGAGCGCCAGGCCATGGAGACCCAGGCGCAGGCGGACGGCGGCCAGGTCACGCGCTCCAGCTTCACCACCGCGATCAGCGAGCGCGAGCCCGTCGACCAGATCACCGAGATCGGCAACGACGTCGGCCGCGTCTACTACTTCACCGAGCTGCAGGGCATGGCCGGGCAGACCGTGACCCACCGCTGGAGCTACAACGACGCGGTGATGGCCGAGGTCCAGCTCCAGATCGGCGGCCCGCGCTGGCGGGTGTGGTCGAGCAAGAACCTGGTGCCCGAGTGGGTGGGTGACTGGTCGGTCGCCGTGGTCAACGAGGCCGGCGAGGTCCTTGGCGGCAATCGCTTCAGCTATACCGCCACCCGCTGAGGGCGCGGCCCGTCGGCATGCCCGCCCGCCGGCTCAGCCGGCGGGCGGGCTCTGATCGATCCGCGCGCAGGCCCAATCGAGCACGCGCTCGACCCGCGCCCGGACCAGGGCGCGCGCCTTCGCGCTCCCCAGCCAGCGGTACTCCTCGTGCTCGGGGCGGCCTAGCTCCGGGTTGACCCCGAGCACCACCGCGCCGTCCGACGACTCGGCCAGGTAGTAGCGCGCCACCTTGCCGCGCCAGTACGGCCCGGTCTCCAGGTACTCCTCGCCCCAGCGGAATCGCAGCCGGTCGAGACCGGTCTCCTCGGCGACCTCGCGGCTCGCCGCCTGCAGCGGCGTCTCGCCGCGCTCCACCAAGCCTTTGGGGAAGTCCCAGTGGTCGTAGGCCCGCAGCAGCAGGAACCGCCAGCACGGCTTCACCCGCCGCACCACCACGACGCCGGCCGACAGGATTCGCGGCTTGCGCCTAGGTCTTGGCTTGGGCTGGTCCACGGCGGCTGAGGCTGGCCCGGCTGCGCGCCGCCGGCGCGACGCCCTGCCATTGTAGTCGCGGCCTCCAGCCGCGCCCGCGGCACCGCACCCCTTGACCGGAATCTTCTTCGCCCCCGGCCGGTCTAATCCGGGGTAAGGAGCTGAAATGATTAGGGAACTCGATGTTTGACCCGACCTCTGGCTGGCGGCCGCCGCAGCAGCGCGAGGCGCTGTTGATCGGCGCCTGCTGCGGCCACGGCGGACGCGACCGGCGCACCCGCGGCGGACCGGCGGCATTGCTGGGCGCCGGCTTGCGCCGCGAGCTGGCGCGCTCGGGAATCGCGACCCTGCGCGTCGGCTGGCTGGCGCCCCGCACCGAGATCGGCGCGCCGGCCGAGGTTGCCCGCGACCTGTGCGCGCGGCTGGCCGCGGTCAGCGAGCGGGCGACCCGCCGCGGCGGCCGACTGCTGGTGCTGGGCGGGGATCATTCCTGCGCCATCGGCACCTGGAGCGGCGTGGCCCGCGCGCACGCCGGGCGCGAGCGGCCGGGGCTGATCTGGATCGACGCCCACCTCGACAGCCACACGCCACAGAGCAGCCGCTCCGGCCTGCTGCACGGCATGCCGCTCGCCTGCCTGCTCGGTCGCGGCGACCCGGGTCTGAGCGGCCTCGCCGGACGGCTGCCCGCCCTCGACCCGCGCCGCGTGTGCCTGATCGGCGCACGCAGCTACGAGCCCGCCGAGCAGCGGCTGCTGCGCATGCTCGGCGTGCGCGTCATCGGGATGGGCGAGGTGCGCGAACGCGGCCTGCCAGAGGCCATGGCCGAGGCCCTGGCGATCGCGCGGCGTCCCGGCGTGGGCTTCGGGGTGAGCATCGACCTCGACGCGCTGGATCCGCGCGAGGCACCGGGCGTGTCGGTGCCGGTCGCCGGCGGCCTGGGCGGCGATGAGCTGTGCCGGGCGCTGCGCGCGCTGGCGCCCCTGCCCGAGCTGATCGGCGTCGAGATTGCCGAGTTCAACCCTGCGCGCGACCGCGCGGGGCGGACGGCGCGCGTGGCCTGCCGCCTGGTGGCGGCCGCGCTGGCCGGGAGGTACCGAGATGATCGACTGGATCGAGCTGGAGAACGATTGGTGCGCGCATAACTACCGGCCACTGCCGGTGGTGCTCAGCCACGGGCGTGGAGTGTACGTCTGGGACACCCACGGCAAGCGCTACCTGGACATGATGAGCGCCTACTCGGCGGTGAGCTTCGGCCACGGCCACCCGCGGCTGCTGGCAGCGCTCGAGGAGCAGGCCGGGCACCTGGCGGTCACTTCGCGGGCCTTCTACAGCGACCGGCTGGGGCCCTTCGTGCGCGAGGCCTGCCGGCTGACCGGCCAGGAGGCGGGGCTGCCGATGAACACCGGCGCCGAGGCGGTCGAGACCGCCCTCAAGGCCGCGCGGCGCTGGGCCTACCGGCGCAAGGGCGTGGCGCCGGGGCGCGCCGAGATCATCGTCTGCGACGGCAACTTCCACGGTCGCACCACGACCATCGTCGGCTTCTCCTCCGAGCCCCACTACCGGGCCGACTTCGGGCCCTTCACACCCGGCTTCAAGTCGATCCCCTACGGCGACAGCGCCGCCCTGCAGGCGGCGATCACGCCCCACACCGCCGCCTTCCTGGTCGAGCCGATCCAGGGCGAGGCCGGCATCGTGGTGCCGCCGACCGGCTACCTCAAGCGCTGCGAACAGATCTGCCGGCAGCACCGGGTGCTGCTGATCTGTGACGAGATCCAGACCGGCCTCGGGCGCACCGGCCGCAACCTGGCCTGCGAGCACGAGGAGGTGCACCCCGACGGCCTGCTGCTCGGCAAGGCCCTGGGCGGCGGACTGCTCCCGGTGTCGCTGTTCCTGGCCAGGCGCGAGCTCATCGACGTCTTCGAACCCGGCGATCACGGCAGCACCTTTGGCGGCAACCCGCTGGCTGCGGCCGTGGGCCACGAGGCCCTGCGCGTGCTGCGCGAGGAAAGGCTCGCCG
>JBFKOE010000074.1:0-9187 GCA_041629015.1 Gammaproteobacteria bacterium | reverse complement strand
CGTGGACCGTTGCGGCGACGTGTTCCGCCACGCCAACGCCGCGGGCACCTCGCGCCACGGCGGCGTGCTGGTGGTCGCCGGCGACGATCACGCGGCCAAGTCCTCCACGCTGCCGCACCAGACCGACCACGTCTTCAAGGCCGTCATGATGCCGGTGCTCACCCCGGCCAACGTGCAGGACTACCTCGACCTCGGGCTGCACGGCTGGGCGATGTCGCGCTACTCCGGCTGCTGGGTCGCCTTCAAGGCGCTCGCCGACACGGTGGAGAGCTCGGCCTCGGTGGAGATTGACCCCGAGCGCGTCTCGATCGTCATCCCCACCGACATCGAGCTGCCCGCCGGCGGGCTGAACATCCGCTGGCCGGACCCGCCGCTGGTGCAGGAGGAGCGGTTGCTGCACCACAAGCTCTACGCCGCGCTCGCCTACTCCCGCGCCAACCAGCTCAACCGCATCGTCATCGACACGCCGCGCCCGCGCCTGGGGATCATCGCCAGCGGCAAGGCTTACCTGGACGTGCGCCAGGCCTTCGACGACCTGGGCATCGACGAGCGCCTCGCCGCCGAGATCGGCATCCGCCTATGCAAGGTCGGCATGGTGTGGCCGCTGGAATCCGAGGGCGTGCGCCAGTTTGCGCAGGGCCTCGAGGAGATCCTGGTGGTCGAGGAGAAGCGCCAGTTCATCGAGTACCAACTCAAGGAGGAGCTCTACAATTGGCGCGAGGACGTGCGCCCGCGGGTAATCGGCAAGTTCGACGAGAAGGGCGAGTGGGCCTTCGAGAACGTCGGCGAGGACCGCGTCTGGCACGGCGAGTGGCTGCTGCCCGCGGCCGGCGAGCTGACCCCGGCGATGATCGCGCGCGTGATCGCGGCGCGCATCGCGCGCTTCCACACCTCCGAGCACATCGAGCGGCGCCTGGCCTTTCTCGACGCCAAGGAGGCCGCGCTGGCCGCGCCGGTGGTCTCGGTGCAGCGCACGCCGCACTTCTGCTCCGGCTGTCCGCACAATACCTCCACCCGGGTTCCGGAGGGCAGCCGCGCGGTGGCCGGCATCGGCTGCCACTACATGGTGACCTGGATGCACCGCTCCACCTCGACCTTCACCCACATGGGCGGTGAAGGCGTGACCTGGGTCGGTCAGGCGCCGTTCACCGACGAGCGCCACATCTTCGCCAACCTCGGCGACGGGACCTACTTTCACTCCGGCCTGCTTGCGATCCGCCAGGCGGTCGCAGCCAGGGTGCCGATCACCTACAAGATCCTCTACAACGACGCCGTGGCCATGACCGGCGGCCAGCCCGTCGAGGGCAGCCTGAGCGTGCCGCAGGTCGTGCGCCAGCTTGACGGCGAGGGGGTGGGGCGCCTGGTGGTGGTGACCGACGGTACCGCGCGCGGCTACGGTCGCCGCGACCTGCCGTCCGGCGTGCCGCTGCGCCACCGCGACGAGCTCGACCTCATCCAGCGCGAGCTGCGCGAGTACCCGGGCGTCTCGGCGATCATCTACGACCAGACCTGCGCCGCGGAGAAGCGCCGCCGGCGCAAGCGCGGCAAGCTTCCCGACCCGCCGCGGCGGGTGTTCATCAACGAGGCGGTGTGCGAGGGCTGCGGCGACTGCTCGGTGCAGTCGAACTGCCTGTCGGTGGTGCCGGTCGAGACCGCGCTCGGGCGCAAGCGCGCCATCGACCAGTCGTCCTGCAACAAGGACTACAGCTGCCTGAAGGGCTTCTGCCCCTCCTTCGTCACCGTCGAGGGCGGCAGCGTGCGCCGCGGCAAGGCGGTGAGCGGCGACGAGAGCCACTTCGCGGAACTGCCCGCGCCGGAGCTGCCTGCGATCGAGGAGCCCTGGGGCATCCTGGTCACCGGCGTCGGCGGCACCGGCGTGATCACCATCGGCGCGCTGATCGGCATGGCGGCGCACATGGAGGGCAAGGGCGTGAGCGCGCTCGACATGACCGGGCTGGCGCAGAAGTTTGGCGCCGTGTACTCGCACGTGCGGATCGCCGCCTCGCCGGAGAGGATTCACGCGGTGCGCATCGCGGCGGGCGAGGCCGACGCCCTGATCGGCGGCGACCTCATCGTCTCGGCCAGCGCCGAGGCCCAGGCCAAGACCCGCGCCGGCTTCACCCGCGCGGTGGTCAACTGCGCCCAGACGCCGACCTCGGATTTCGTTCGCGACCCCGACTGGGAGTTCCCGATCCGGCGTATGCAGGGCATCGTCGAGGAGGGCGTGGGCGAGGGCCGCGCCGATTTCCTCGACGCCAGCGCCCTGGCGCAGCGGCTGCTCGGGGACGCGATCTTCACCAACCTCTTCCTGCTCGGTTACGCCTGGCAGAAGGGCCTGGTCCCGGTCGCGGAGGAGGCCCTGCTGCGCGCGATCGAGCTCAACGGCGTCGCCGTGGACGGCAACAAGCGCGCTTTCCTGTGGGGGCGCCGGGCCGCGCACGATCTCGAGGCCGTTCGCCGCTTCGCCGGCATCGACGCGGTGGTGCCGATCAAGCGCGAGCCCACCCTCGAGGAGCTGCTCGAGCACCGGGCCGAGTACCTCACCGCCTACCAGGACGCCGCGCTCGCCGCGCGTTATCGCGATCGGGTCGAAGCCGTGCGCCGCGCCGAGCAGGCGCTGGACAAGGCGGGCCTGGCCGAGGCGGTCGCCCAGGCCTACTTCAAGCTGCTGGCCATCAAGGACGAGTACGAGGTCGCGCGTCTCTACAGCGAGCCCGGGTTCCGCCGGCGCCTCGAAGAGGTCTTCGAGGGCGAGTACGCGCTGCGTTTCCACCTCGCGCCGCCGCTCTGGGCCCGCCCCCAACCGGCGACCGGGAGGGCGCGCAAGCGCGAATTCGGGCCCTGGATGGAGCGGGCGCTGCGGCTGCTCGCCCGACTGCGCTTCCTGCGCGGCGGTCCGCTCGATCCCTTCGCGCGAACGGAGGAGCGGCGCGCCGAGAAGCGCGACCTCGCCGACTACGAGGCGCTGCTGGGGCGGCTGCTGCCCGCGCTCGGCGCGCGAAACCACGCCGTGGCCGTCGAGCTTGCCGCGCTGCCGCTGGAGCTGCGCGGCTTCGGGCCCGTGAAGGCCGCGGCGCGCGAAGCGCTGCGCGAGCGCGAGACGGAGCTGCTCGCGGCCTATTTCCAGGAGAAGCGGCCGGAGCGGGCCGCCTGAGCGCCGGGGAGGGCGGGATGAGCGTTTTCGAGTCCAGGGACTTCGACGGCCACGAGCAGGTGGTCTTCTGTCACGATCGCGCCACCGGCCTGCGCGCGATTATCGCCGTGCACGACACCCGCCTGGGGCCGGCGCTGGGAGGCTGTCGCATGTATCCTTACGCGGGCAGCGAGGAGGCGCTGCGCGACGTGCTGCGCCTGGCGCGTGGCATGACCTTCAAGTCCGCGCTTGCCGGGCTGCCGCTGGGCGGCGGCAAGGCGGTGATCATGGGTGACCCCTTCCACGACAAGAGCGAGGCCCTGATGCGGGCCATGGGGCGGTGCATCGACCGCCTCGGCGGGCGTTACATCGGCGCCGAGGATTCCGGCACCGGCGTCACCGACCTCAAGCAGATGGCCGCGGAGACCGCGCACGTCGCCGGAGTGCGCGAGCGGCGCACCGCCGACGGGCGCCTGCGCGACGGCGATCCTTCGCCCTACACGGCCCACGGGGTGTTCGCCGGCATCCGCGCCGCGGTCCGCCACGCGCTCGGCACGGACAGTCTCGAGGGCGTGCGGGTGGCGATCCAGGGGCTGGGCAATGTCGGTAGCCACCTCGCCGCGGAGCTGCACGCCGCGGGCGCGCGCCTGACCGTGGCCGATCCGGTCGCCGAGCGCCTCGCCGCTGCGGTCGAGGCCTACGGCGCCGAGGCGGTGGGGCTGGAGGAAATCTACGCGGCGCCGGCGGAGGTCTTCGCCCCCTGCGCGCTGGGGGCGGTCATCAACGACGCCACCGTGGAGCGCCTCGCCGCCCGGATCGTGGCCGGCGGCGCCAACAACCAGATCGACGAGCCGCGCCACGGCGAGGCCCTGCGCGCGCGCGGCATTCTCTACGCCCCGGACTTCGCCATCAACGCCGGCGGCATCATCGACATCTGGTACGAGCGCGCCGAGGGCGACGAGGCCGAGGAGATGGCCAAGATCGAGGGCATCGGCGCCACCCTAGAGGACATCTTTCGCGAGGCCGAGGCGAGCGGGCTCACCACCGCGGAGGTCGCCGAGCGCCTGGCCGAGCGCCGCCTCGATGCCGCAGCGCGCGGGAAGGGGGCGAGCGCGGCCGCCTGAAGCGTGGTTAGCGGGCGTCGGCGTAGGTCTGGAGAGATTGCAATCGGGTACCAACGGGGCGATTATTAACCAGACGGCAATTGAGGAAAAGGAAGGCTGCGGCGTTGGATCAGCCGCGGTGCATCGGATCAGGGAATTGAAACTCAAAGGATTCTTGGGTGGTCCGGTGGGGGCGAGGGGATCGCTGCGCCTGGTGCTGAACTTCGCGCGCCATTTCCGCGCCTTCAGCCTGATCATCATCGGCGCCGCCTGTATCGCCGTGAGCATTCTCGTCACGGTACTGATCGGCACCCACGTCATCGAGGCGGCACGCACCAATAGCATTGCGCTCGCGCACATTTTGGGTAATCACGTCGCGCACACCGCCGTGAGCCACGGGGTGAGGGCGGGGTCGCAGGTCCAGGGTGTGAGCGACCCGGGGCTCGTGCCGCTAGTGGAGTTCCTTCACGCCATGGTAGAGAACCGGCCTGCCGCTCTTGCCGCGCATCCCGCGGTGACGCAGCTCGATCGCGAGTTCAAGTCCATGCTGCGCGGGACCCGCGTTCTGCGTGCCAAGCTTTACACGCGCAGCGGGATGATCCTCTACGCCTCGGATCCGGCCGAGGTCGGCGAGCAGCTCAGCGGTGGCCCGACGTTTCGCCGGGCGCTCGACGGCGAGATCGTCAGCAACGTGCAGTTGTTCGGCATCGGCGGCCAAGCCGAGCACAATGTGCCCGATATCGATTTCGTGGAGACCTACATCCCGGTCGGTCCCGCCGATGGATCGGGGATGATCTTCGAGATCTACTATGACGTCACCCCGGAGGTATCGGCGCTGAAGCGCCTGCTGGCCTATGTTGTGATCGGCGTGACGGTGGTGTTCGTGCTGCTGTTCGTGGCCCTCAACCGGGTGGTGGTGCCCGCCGATCAGACGCTGCGCGAGCAACACGCGGACAACCTCAAGCTCTCGCGTGCCGTCGAGCAGTCCTCCTCCATGGTCGTCATCACCAACTCGGAGGGCGTGATCGAATACGTCAATCCGCGCCTGGCCCAGATCACCGGCTATGCCCCGGCGCAGCTTATCGGCAAGACGCCGGCCGTCTTCCAGTCCGGCCAGACCAAGGCCGAGCTGTATCAGTCTCTGTGGCGCACCATCAAGGCCGGACGCACCTGGAAGGGCGAGATCCTGAACCGCAAGCGCAGCGGCGAGCTCTACTGGGAGTCGCAGACCATCTCGCCGGTGCGCAACGAGCACAGCGAGATCGTCCAGTTCGTCGCCATCAAAGACGACGTCACCGAGCGCAAGCGCTCCGAGGAGCGCATCGCCCACATGGCGCTCTTCGATAGCCTCACCGATCTGCCCAACCGCGCCCATTTTATGAACCGGCTCGATCAGGCGCTGGCAACCGGGCAACGCTCGGGGCAGCGATTTGCCCTGTTATTCGTCGATTTGGACGAGTTCAAGGACGTCAACGATACCCTGGGCCACCAAGCGGGGGACGAGGTCCTGCGCGTAGTCGCGCAGCGCCTGCGCGATACCGTGCGCGAGACCGACCTGGTGGCCAGGCTCGGCGGCGACGAGTTCGCCGTCCTCCAGACCGGCCTGGACGAGGCGCAGGCGGCCCTCGCGCTTGCCGATCGTTTGATCGCCAGCGTCGGTCGGCCGTTCTTTGTCGAGGAGAGCGAGGTGTTCGTGGGCGCCAGCATCGGCATCGCGGTCTTTCCCGAAGACGGCCGCAGCGCCGATGAGTTGCTCCAGCACGCAGATCTCGCTCTCTATCGCTCCAAGAACGAGGGGCACAACACGGTGCACTTCTACGAGGAGGAGATGGACGTCAAGGTGCTGGAGGCCAAGCTCATCGCCCGTGATCTGCGCCGCGCCCTGGAGGAGTGCGAGTTTGAGATCCACTATCAGCCCGTGGTGGAAGTCGATGGTGGTAACTTCTGCAGCATCGAGGCCTTGCTGCGCTGGCACCACCCGCGCCGCGGCATGGTGCTCCCCGAAGAGTTCATCGCCATCGCGGAATCGACTCGCATGATCGTGCCGATCGGCGAGTGGGTGATCGAGCAGGCCTGTGACCAGCTCCAGCGGTGGCGCGATCAAGGTCTGAGGGTGGTCCCAGTCGCGGTCAACGTGTCGCTGGCTCAGTTCCAGCATAACGATTTCATCGCCGTGGTCAGGCGGGCACTGCACCAGACGGGCCTTGCTCCCGAGCTCTTGCACCTCGAGGTCACAGAGTCGGTTGCTATGCTCGATAACAATGAGGTGGAGCGAGCCCTGCACGAGCTGAAGAGTCTCGGGGTATCGATCTCGCTGGACGATTTTGGCAGCGGCTACTCGGGATTGGGCCATCTACGCCGTCTGCCGATCGACCGGCTAAAGATCGATCGTGCTTTTCTTCCCGAAGACTTGGGCGATGAGCAGGGATTGGCGGTGATGGACGCCTTGGTGCGACTCGGTCGCAGCCTGCGCAAGACCGTCGTGGCCGACGGCGTGGAACGTCAGGCCCAGTACGAGTTTCTGCGCGAGCTCAAATGCCCGGAGATGCAGGGCTTTCTGTTCTCAATGCCGGTGCCGGCCGAGCGCATGGCCGCGCTGCTGCTCGAGGACCACAATCGCCGCGGCGCTGCCGAGGCGGGTTAGGCGTATAGATACCTCCTGGGAGCATCGCCCCGAGAGGCAGAAGAAGGGTTTGTAGGAGCGCTGAGAGCCGCGAATCGCGTGATCCGGTAGCGAGTTCGCGCCTTGCGGCGCTCCTACCGATCATCGCAAACAACTGTAGGAGTGGCTTTAGCCGCGATCGTGTGCTTGGTTTTCGCTAAGCGGGATCGCGAATGAATTCGCTTCTGACCGTGGTAGATTCTGGCGGCCGCAGTGATCCTTCGCAGATTCCGCGGCACGCTTTCCGCTACCCGTAGCTCGTCACGCGCAACTGCCTCAAGAAGGCGAATCGCCCTCAAGAGGCGGCATGAATGCGGCGGATCTTGGCCTCGCGCGGCAGGCGGTAGAAGCGACGCAGCTCGTTCAGCATCCGCCGCGGCCGGGGCGCGTGCATGAAGCGTTGCTGCAGGTGCTGGCAGTACTGCTGCGCGTAGCGGTTGGCCCACCAGTAGCGACGCCGCTGCTCATCGTCCAACTCGGGCAGGAAGCTCACCTCGCGGAACAGGCTCGCCAGCAGATCGCGGTCGTGGAGTCCGGCATTCTGGTCGCCGAGCAGGTGCGCGGCGACGATGAACTTGTCGACCTCGGCCTGCAGCTCGAGCTCGAGCAGGCTCACGCTGCGGTCGTGGCGGGCGTTCCAGGCGACGCACACGAAGTGGCTGACGCCCTCCAGGGCGGTGCAGAACTCGGCCAGGTTGCCCGCGTGCAGGCTCTCTATCGGGTCGTGATTGCCGAGGTGCTCGATCACCGCCTCGGCGAGGTAGAGGCTGAGCTCCAGCCACTCGCCGTCCTGGCGTACCAGCAGCTGCTCGCCGGCGCGCACGCCGGCGGCGTCGCCCGAGAGCGCGTGCGCCAGCGCCCCGTCGGTGGTGAGGTGGTCGATGACATCGGCGCCTGCCTCGATCTCGTAGATCTGCTGCAGGCGCTGCTGCAGGTGGCGCAGCGGCGCCGGGTCGCGCTCAGTGGCGGGTGCCATGGGGCGCCTCGAACGGCTCGATGCCGAGCGCGCGCAGCCGGCGCTCGGCGCGCTTGCTGCCCGAGCGCAGCCACACCTCGTAGAGCCGAAGCACGTTGGCGTCCTGCTTGAGGTTCGAGCGGTCGCCCACCTCGCCAAGCACGTCGACGAAGTCGGTGAACTTGTCGGAGAGCTCCTGGAACACGCGCGCCACGCCGCCGCCGAGCGCCCGCGGCGGCGGATTCGAGGCCAGGAAGCCGTAGGCGCTGCCGCCCATGGCGATGTAGTAGTCGATGTCGACCAGCTTGCGCTCCAGGCTGTCGGCGAACAGCCCGGCGATGAACAGCGCGACGTCGCCGAGCCTGCGCAGCGCGGCGTGGCGCTCGCGCTCGCTGCGGCTGCTCAGCACGCGCTCGTAGTGCAGGGCGAGGGGGCGGATGCGCAGCCCGTCAGGGGTGCGCTCGAAGAGGCGCTCGGCGCGGATGAAATCGACCAACAGGAACACCAGGTAGGCGACGGTGTCGTTGTCGGCCTCGACGCGCTGCTCGTGGAGCGCCTGGTGAATGGTCTTCTGGAAATACTCGTGAGGAGATGCGGACGTGATTACCTTCGCGCGTTCGCCGATCGATGCCATGCGCAAACCTCCGGTTCCGTCGTCTTCCGTTCCAACCCTTGTTGAGCGATTCCCTAAAGTATACATCGGCCCGATTTCCCTCCCCCTTGAGCGCCCCAGCGCGGGCCGTGCAAGCGCCCGCGCGTGCACTTCCCCGCACAAGGCCGGGCCTTATCCCATCCTGGGTATCACATCTCCGGCGCGATCCCCTAGAAGCGGGCCACACGATAAGGAGTGACCCCCGAGCAGCCGGGGACCTTCGCGAGCGGCCGGAAGCCGCACACCCATCGCATCGCAGTGGGGCAGGATGCCGTCGGCAGAGGGTGCCGACGCGCCGGCGAGGGAGTGCAGCGCAGTGCCGCTGCAGGCACGGGCAGAGCCCCAACTGCTGATCTGCCCTCGGCGCCTCAGGCCGACTCCTCGGCCCGCGCCGGCGCGCCGGGCCGCGGCGCGAGCAGGCGCGCCAGCGGGCGCTCGTTGATCGGCAGGTGGATCAAAGTCGCGGCGATTGCCAGCGCCACGCCTGCCCACCACACCGGGTCGTAGGAGCCGCTGGTGTCGTAGAGCCGCCCACCCAGCCACACGCCGAGGAAGCTGCCGATCTGGTGGCTGAAGAACACGATGCCGAACAGCGTCGCCATGTAGCGCACCCCGAACACCTGGGCGACGATCCCCGAGGTCAGCGGCACCGTCGAGAGCCACAGCACGCCCATCGCGGCGG
>JBFKOE010000073.1:0-9367 GCA_041629015.1 Gammaproteobacteria bacterium | reverse complement strand
CGACCGCGTCCGGCTGGGCCTGGCGGCGACTGTTGTCGTAGCCGTAGGGCAGGCAGTCGGCGGGATCGAGCAGGAGCCCGCCGTCCGGCAGGGCGGCGCCGAGCGCCGTGAGGAACTCGGCGGGCAGACGCGATGGTTGCGGCATGCTCAAGGGGCGGTCGGCCCCGGCACGGTCAGATGTATTCGAACAGCGCCACGACGCGCTCCACGCCCGAAACTGAACGCACCCGCGCGAGCGTGGCATCGGCCTCGTTGCGGCGCAACAGACCCATCAGGTACACGACCTTGGCTTCCGTCACCACCTTGACGCGCGTGGCGTCGAAGCCCTCGATCTTCATGTTGAGCAGGTTGGACTTCACCTTGGTCGTGATCCAGGTGTCGTCGGTGCGTGCGCCGAGGCTGCTATTGGGGGCGACGCGCAGGTAGTTGTGCACCCGCTTCACCTGCGGCGTGCCGCTGACCATGCGCTCGACCTGGCCCTTGAACGCCTCCGTGGCCACCTCGCCGGTCAGGAGCACGGCGTAGTTGTAGCTGGTGACGTTGACGTGCGAGTTCTTGTCGAGATTCGAGTCGGCGTGGATGGCATTGAGCACCCTGGTCTCGATCGTCTGATCGTCGATCACGGTGCCGGCGCTGCGCCGGTCGTGGGCGACCGCCACGCCGGTGGCGGCGCCGCCGACCACCAGTCCGGCACAGCCGGAAAGGGCGCCGAGCGAGAGGGCAATAAGGGTCAGCACAGCGAAGAATCTTTTCATGGTGGCAACTCTAGTCGGGGGTTGAAGGAGGTTCAACCGCGTTGCGGTCAAACCCGGAATGCATCACGAATCCACTCGATTCGCGGGGTATCCAGCGGTCCGCTGAGTGAGATGACGTCGAATCGCGCGGCCGGGCGCTCGCGCCGCACGCGCTGCTGGAGATAGTGCTGGGCGGCGGCGACCAGGCGCCGCTGCTTGCGCGCGCCGACCGTCTCCGCACCGCTGCCGAAATCGGAGCGGCGGCGGTAGCGCACCTCGGTGAAGACCAGGCCATCGGCATCGCGCATCACCAGATCGACTTCTCCCTGGCGGCAGCGGTAGTTGCTCTCCAGGTGTTCCAGGCCCTGGGCGCTGAGAAAGCGCAGGGCCGCCGCCTCCGCCAGCCGCCCGCTGCGCTGCTGCCGGGTCGCGCGCTCACCGGTCACCGTCAAATGCTCAGCCGCCCTGACGGTCGGCCGCTGGCTGCGGCGCGGGCGGCGGGCCGGCCGGGGCCAGGTCCCCGCGCGGGGCGGGTTCCTGCAGCCGCGGGGCGTAGCCGAGAAGCTGGGGGCGCCCGCCGTGAAAACGCGCCCACGCCAGGCGCCGCTGGATGCGCCCGCGCTCATCGATGTGCAGCTGCCCGGTCTCGCCGTCGTAGTACTCGGTCGGATAGGTCTGCAGCCACTCGAGGTAGGGAATCAGCCGGTAGGCGTCAAAGCCCATCGCGTACAGGCGACCGAAGCGCTCCTGGCCTTCGGGCCACAGCCGGGAGATCTCGGCCCGCGCCGTGCTGGTCGGGCGCTCCATCTGCAATGCCCAGGGCGCGTCTGGAAATTCCATGCCGTCCATGTCCTGGTCCGACCCGCGGTCGATCTTGCCGGTGAAGACGTGGCTGGTGGTCACCACCGGTAGGTCCGCGGCACGATGGAACTTGAGCTGCGGGCGGATCAGGCGCGCCTGGCGCGAGAAGGCGCCGACGAAGATCACGTCGGCGTCCTGGCGGCGGCGCGGCTCGAACTTAAGCTCGCCACCGAGAAGGTTGCGCAGACTGTCCCGCCGGGCCCGGCTCTCGTTGAGGTCGAGCAGCTGCTCGATGGTGGCCGAGTAATCGCTCTTGTCCCCGTCGTAGGACTGCTGTTCCAGCACCACCCCGCCCAGGTTCTCCCAACGCTGGCGAAAGCTGGTGGCCACCCGGCTGCCCCACAGGCCCTGGGGCACCAGGATCAGCGCCCGGGCGTGGCCGTCTACCCAGGCCTTCTCGGCGGCCTGGCGGGCTTCGTCCTCGGGCGGCAGCCCGAACTGGTAGAGCTTGGGCGGCAGCGGTGCGTCGTCCGGCAGCTCGGCGCGGTTGAGCGCAAGGGTGGTCACGGTCAGCGACGGCGCGCCCGCCAGCCGGTTGACCGCCGATTTCTGCAGCGGGCCGATGATCAGCTCCGCACCGTCCGCGACCGCCCGCCCGTAGACCTCGGGGAGATTGGCCGCGTCCGCGGCCAGCGGGTACATGCGCAGCACGGGGCGGGCGGGGCTCTGGTCGCGGTAATAGGCGGCGAATATGCCGTCTCGGATCGCCTGGGCCGGTTCTGCAAAAGGGCCGCGGTCCGGCAGCAGCAGTGCGACCCGGGTGGGCCGCAGCGGCTCGATCGAGAGCCGGGCGCGCAGGGCGTCGATGGTGCCTTCCAGCGCCGGGTGGGCCGGGTAGCGGCCACGCCACTCGGTGATCGCCCGCTGAAACTCGGCCGCCCCGCTCGGGGTCTTGGCGATGCGCGCAAGCTCGAGCCAGCCGGCCATGACCTCGGGGGCCATCACCTGCATCTGGCTCAGCGACTGCTCCGAAAGCTCGGCCAGGATCTGCAGGATCGACGCCTGGTTGGCCTCGATCTCGGCCGGCTCGAGCAGCAGGCTCTCGAGCAGCAGCAACTCGCTCGCCGCCTCCAGGTGATTGCCAGCGAGCGCATAAGCGCGCGAGCGCAGCTGGTGCAGGCGAATCAAGGCCGCCTGCTCGAGCTGCGCTCCGGCCGTCGGCAGCTCAAGGTGCAGCAGGGCATCGTCCGGGCGCTGGCGGGCGAGCTCGATCTCGCCGGCGAGAAGACGGTGGCGCAGTTCGCGCTGCGCGTCGCCGGGGACTGCAGCCGCACCCTGCAGCGCCTCGGCCGCGCGGGCGGGATCGCCCCCGCTCAGGAATAGCTCGGCGGCCCGCAGGGTGTAATCGGCGCGCAGCTCCGGCTCGGCGCTGCGTTCCGCCAGCTGCAGGTAGGCGCTCGCCGCCGCCAGCGGCTCTCCCGCGGCCGCGATCTGCTCCGCCTCGGCAGGGGTGTCGGCCGCGATCGGCGTAGCTTCCTTGACCGGTACGGCGCAAGCTGCAAGAGTAGCGAGCACCGCCACCGTGCAGATCCTGCCCAGCAAGTTCATGGTGTTTTCGATCCCCGCGCGGCGCCGTGATTCGAGAGGCCAGATGATACAGCGGGCCTCGCCGGACTGGCCACCGGCCACGCGCCGAGTTGTGAACCCCAGCGCATGAATTCGTCCGCCCGAGCACCGGGCGTGCTCTATGTCGTGGCCACTCCCATCGGTAATCGCGGGGACATATCCCAGCGGGCGGTCGACGTGCTGCGCGGCGTGGACGTGATCGCCGCCGAGGACACGCGCCACAGTCGGCCGCTGCTCGCCCACCTGGGGATCGCTACGCCGCTGATCGCCCTGCACGAGCACAACGAGCGCCGGCTGGCACCGCGGCTGCTGCGGCGCCTGGAGGCGGGGGAGTCGGTCGCGCTGATCAGCGACGCGGGCACTCCCCTGATCAGCGACCCGGGCTACCCGCTGGTCGAGCGGGCGCGCGGCGCCGCGATCACCGTGGTGCCGGTGCCCGGGCCCTGCGCCCTCGTCTGCGCGCTCTCGGCGTCCGGGCTGCCGAGCGAGCGCTTCGTCTTCGAGGGCTTCCTGCCGGCCAAGGGCCCGGCGCGGCGCGCGCGGCTGGGCGAGCTGGGTGGCGAGCGGCGGACCCTGATCTTCTACGAGTCCAGCCACCGCATCGGAGCCATGCTCGCCGACCTGCGCGAAGGGTTCGGACCCGGCCGGGGCGCAGTGGTCGCCCGCGAGCTGACCAAGAAGTTCGAGACCATTCGGGGCGGTTCGCTCGCCGAGCTGTGCGAGTGGATCGCGAGCGCCGAGGAGCACCGGCGCGGCGAGTTCGTCGTCCTGGTGCGTGGAGCCGAGCCGGCCGCCGGGGAGGATCTCGGCGAGCAGGAGCGGGTACTGGGGATTCTGCTCGAGACCCTGGGGCCGCGGGAGGCCGCGACGCTCGCCGCGCGCATCACTGGCGGGCGGCGCAACCCGCTCTACCGGCGTGCACTCGAGCTGCGCGGCGAGGCGGGCGAAGGAGTGTGCTAGGGTGCGGCCATGATCGGAAAGATCCTCTTCACCGCCCTGGTCATAATCCTGATCCTGGTCCTGGCACGCAGCCGCAAGCGCCTGCAGGGCGGGCCGGCCGCGGCCGGGGCGGAGCAGCAACAGGACCCGGCCCCACGCTGGCCGCGCTATGTCGCCTACGGGTTCCTGGCGCTGGTGCTCGGCGCCGGCGCCTCGTTCCTGTATCTGGACTGGCGCGAAGCGCACGAGCTGCTCGGGCTGCGGGTCATCAACAGCCGCACCGGCAAGACCGTCACCTACCAGGTCTACCGCGGCGAGATGCGCGGCCGCTCCTTCACCACCACCGACGGCCTGCAGGTGACGCTCTCGGACGAGGAGCGGGTGGAGGTCGAGCGCCTGGAGTGAGCCTTGCGGCGGGGCGCGCGCTACCCTAACGTAGGCTCTCGGGAGTCGGCCAGGCAGCCGCCGCGCGCGAGCGCGGAGGAAAGTCCGGGCTCCGCAGGGCAGGGTGCCAGGTAACGCCTGGGGGGCGCGAGCCCACGGAAAGTGCCACAGAAAACATACCGCCCAAGTGCCGCCTCGGCGGTGCCGGCAAGGGTGAAAAGGTGCGGTAAGAGCGCACCGCGCGGCTGGCAACAGCCGCGGCAGGGTAAACCCCACCCGGAGCAAGACCAAATAGGGGAGCGCGCGCGCAAGCGCAGGATGCGGCCCGCATCCGTTCCCGGGTAGGTCGCTCGAGGTGTGCGGCGACGCACATCCCAGATGAATGGCTGTCCTCGACAGAACCCGGCTTATCGGCCGGCTCCCGCCCCGTATGCCCCGGCCGCCACGCCGGCCCGAGTGCGCGTCACGAGACCGCCGGGGCCGCCGCGAATTGGCTCATAATCCTCTCTAAGTTGTATTCCCAAGCGCCTGATTAAAAGCCAGTTTTCAGGGGCGAATTTTTCTCGCATTCGCTTTTCGAATCGCAGCTAAGTCCCCGATTTCGTGGAGAAATTTCCTTGACATCGAGGAATGCGGCTCCCTATAGTGTCGAAATGTGGGAAAAAGTGGGTCCGAATGGGAGTCGGGCCCGACAAAGGGGGTCACCTTGTTCCGGGGCGTCAACCCGCTCAGTCTCGACGCGAAAGGCCGCCTGGCGATACCGACCCGTTACCGCGAGGCGCTGGCAGCCCGTTGTGACGGCACCGTGGTGGTGACGGTCGACACCGATCATTGCCTCCTGATCTACCCCCTTCCGGACTGGCTCGAGATCGAGCGCCAGCTGATGCGCCTCCCGGCCCTGAATCCCAGCGTACGCAAGATCCAGCGGCTGCTGGTCGGTCACGCCCAGGAATGCGAGATCGATGGCAGCGGGCGGATCCTGGTGCCGCCCGCCCTGCGGGAGTTCGCCGGGCTCGAGCGGCGCAGCGTCCTGGTCGGCCAGGGCAACAAGTTCGAACTGTGGGACGAGGCCCGCTGGAGCGAGCGTCGCGACGACTGGCTCGCCGACGGCCTGGGCAAGGCGGAGCTGGAAGCCGGGCTGGAATCCATATCGCTCTGACCCTCATGAACGGTGGCTCGACCCATCGGTCGGTGCTCCTCGAGGAGGCGCTGGAGGCGTTGCAGATACATGCGGACGGGGCCTATGTGGACGGCACCTACGGGCGCGGTGGCCACAGCCGGGCGATCCTCGCGCGCCTTGACGCGCGCGGGCGCCTGCTGGCGATCGACAAGGACCCGGAGGCGGTCGTCGCCGCCCGCCGCGAGCTGGCTGCCGACCCGCGCTTCGCCATCCGTCAGGGCTCCTTCGCCGAGATGCGTCACATGATCGCGGACTGGGGTCGCGGCGAGCTTGTCGACGGGGTGCTGCTCGACCTCGGCGTTTCCTCTCCCCAGCTTGAGGATCCGGCCCGTGGGTTCAGCTTCCTGCACGACGGCCCGCTGGACATGCGCATGGATCCTGGCCGCGGGCGCTCGGCCGCCGACTGGCTGGCGCGGGCGCCAGAGGCGGAGATCGCCGAGGTGCTGAAGCGTTACGGCGAGGAACGCTACGCGCGGCGCATCGCACGCGCCATCGTCAGCGCGCGCCGCGACGCCCCCATTAGCACCACGGCACGATTGGCCGCCATCGTCGCCAAGGCGAATCCGGCCTGGGAGCAGGGCAAGCATCCGGCGACCCGCAGCTTTCAGGCGATCCGCATCCTGGTGAACGACGAACTCGCGGATCTCGAGGCCGGGCTCGAAGAGAGCATGCTCGCGCTCAGGCCCGGAGGACGAATGGTGGTGATCAGTTTCCACTCCCTGGAGGACCGCGTGGTCAAGCGCTTCATCCGCCGCGAGGCGCGGGGCGTGCAGCCGCCGCCGGGCCTGGCGGTCAGGGAAGCCGACATCGTTCGCCGCCTGCGCCCGGTTGGCAAGGCGCTGCGGCCCGCCAGCGCGGAGGTCGCGGCCAACCCGCGGGCGCGCAGCGCGGTGATGCGCGTGGCGGAGCGCCTGGGGTGAGCGCGGCCAGGGGCCTGGTGCTGGCGGCGGTCAGCGGGCTGGTGCTGGCGACGGCGCTCGGCGTCATTTACGCCAAGCACCAGAGCCGCAAGCTCTTCGTCGAGCTCCGGTCCCTGGAGCAGGGCCGCGATCTGCTGCAGATCGAGTGGGGGCAGTTGCAGCTCGAGCAGGCGACCTGGGCCACCCACGGGCGCGTCGAGAGCATCGCCCGCGAGCGCCTGCGCATGCGCATACCCGCGCCGGAATCGGTGGTGATCGTTCGCCAATGAGAACGGAGCCGAATTTCAGGCCGCGTCGCGGACGCCGCGCGCTGCTGCTGCTCGCGCTCGCGGGCGCGGTGGCCCTGCTGCTCGGGCGCGCCGTCGACCTGCAGATTCTCGACAAGGATTTCCTGCAGGGGCAGGGCGATGCGCGCTCGCTGCGCGTGGTGCCCATCCCGGCCCACCGCGGCATGCTGAGCGACCGCAACGGTGAAGCCGTGGCGGTGAGCACCCCGGTGGACTCGGTGTGGGCCGACCCGGCCAAGCTGCTGGCCGACGGGCCCGGACTGGTGCGGGTGGCCAAGGCGCTGGGCCTGCCGCCCGCCGGGCTGCGCGAGCGCCTGAGCCAGCGCGCCGACAAGGAATTCGTCTACCTGCGCCGCCATGCCACCCCGGAGCAGGCGGAGCAGGTGCTCGACCTGCTGGCCGAGGGGGTGTTCGTGCAGCGCGAGTACAAGCGCTATTACCCGGCCGGCGAGGTCATGGCCCACGTGCTCGGGTTCACAGACGTCGACGACCGCGGCCAGGAGGGACTGGAGCTCGCCTACGACTCGTGGCTGAAGGGCGAGGCGGGCGCCATGCGCGTCATCCAGGATCGGCTCGGCCGGGTGGTGGAAGAGGTCGAGCGGCTGCGCGCGCCGGCACCGGGCCGCGATCTCAGGCTGACGCTGGATCGCCGCCTGCAGTACCTGGCCTACCGGGAGCTCAAGGCGACGGTGCGCGAGCACAAGGCACGTTCGGGCTCGCTGGTGCTGGCCGATGCGCGCAGCGGGGCCATCCTGGCCATGGTCAACCAGCCTTCCTACAACCCCAACAACCGCGCCGACCTGGAGCCCTCGCACCTGCGCAACCGCGCAGCCACCGACGTCTTCGAGCCCGGCTCCACCATCAAGCCCTTCACCATCGCCGCCGCGCTCGAGGACGGCCGCTTCCTGCCGGGCACCGAGGTGGACACCGCTCCGGGCTGGCACCGGGTCGGCGGCAAGCTGATCCGCGATCTGCGCGACAACGGGCGCGTCGACCTCGGCGGTGTACTGCGCCTGTCGAGCAATGTGGGCGCGAGCAAGATTGCCCTGATGCTGCCGGCCGAGCGCCTGTGGTCGATGTACACGCGGGTCGGGTTCGGATCGATGGTCAACAGCGGCTTTCCCGGCGAATCCAGCGGTTCGCTCGCCCATCACACCACCTGGCGGCCGATCGAGCAGGCGACCCTCGCCTACGGCTACGGGCTCTCGACCAGCGCCCTGCAGCTCGCGCAGGCCTACTCGGTCCTTGCCGCCGACGGGTTGCTGCGCCCTCTGCGGCTGGTCGAGGCAGGAGAGGCGCCGCCAGCGCGGCGGGTGCTCGCTGCCCCCATCGCCCGGCAGGTCAGGGGCATGCTCGAGGAGGTCGTGGGGGGTACGGGCACGGCCCCGGCGGCGGCGCTCACGGGCTACCGGGTCGCGGGCAAGACCGGAACGGTCCACCGGCTGGTCGACGGGGCCTACTCGGAGGATCAGTACACGGCGATCTTCGCCGGCATGGCCCCGGCCAGCGCCCCGCGCCTGGTGGCGGCGGTGGTCATCGACGATCCGCGCGGGGAGCGGTATTACGGCGGCCAAGTCGCCGCGCCGGTGTTCGCGCGGGTCATGGCCGGCGCGCTGCGCCTGCTCGACGTGCCGCCGGACGATCTGTCCGGCTTCGGCGCCCGGCTCGCCAAGGTCGGGGGCGATCGATGATGGCGGCCACCGAGCTGCCTGCGGGCTGGCGGCTGGCGGAGCTGCTCGCCCCGCTGCAATGCCCCGCCGGCGGCGACGGGCTGGTGGTCGGCGGCCTGAGCGCCGACAGCCGGCGGGTCCGCCCCGGGGACGTGTTTCTGGCGCTGCCGGGCAGAAGGGCTAACGGGCTGCGCTTCGCCGCCCAGGCGGCGGCCTCCGGCGCCGTGGCGGTGCTCTACGACCCGGCCGACGGCGTGCGGCCGGAGCCGGGCGTCGCTGTCCCCGTGTTCGCGGTGCCCGGCCTCAACAGCGCTGTGGGGACGGTGGCAGACCGTTTCTTCGGCGAGCCCTCGGCCGAGTTGCGCGTGCTCGGGATCACCGGCACCAACGGCAAGACCTCGTGCAGCCACTTCCTCGCCGAGACCTTGGGCGAAGACGGGTCTCCCTGCGGCCTGATCGGCACGCTGGGCACCGGGCTGTTCGGTGCCCTCGCCGCAACCGGGCACACCACGCCCGACGTGATCCGCGTGCACCAGGCGCTGCGCGAGTTCCGCTCGGCGGGCGCCGAGCGCGCGGTCATGGAGGTCTCCTCGCACGCCCTGGAGCAGGGGCGGGTGGCGGGCGTGCGTTTCGATGTCGCGGTGTTCACCAATCTCAGTCACGAGCACCTCGATTATCACGGCGACATGGCGGCCTACGAGGCGGCAAAGGCCAGACTGTTTCGCTGGCCCGGCCTGTGCTGCGCGGTGATCAACGTCGACGACCCGGCCGGCCGGCGCCTGCTCGCCGAGCTGCCGACCGGGGTCGAGGCCCTGGCCTACGGGCT
>JBFKOE010000072.1:0-9522 GCA_041629015.1 Gammaproteobacteria bacterium | reverse complement strand
GGCGACGGCGACAAGAGCCTGACCATCTTCGACGAGCCGCCCGACGTCAGGGGCACGGCGCTGCTGACCTTCGCCCACGGCCTCGAGCCCGACGACCAGTGGCTCTACCTGCCGGCGCTGAAGCGGGTCAAGCGCATCGCCTCGGCCAACAAGTCCGGCCCCTTCATGGGCAGCGAGTTCGCCTACGAGGACATCGGCTCCCAGGAGCTCGAGAAGTACACCTACAAGCACCTCCGCGACGAGGAGTTCGACGGCCAGCAGGTGTTCGTGATCGAGCGCTACCCGGTCGACCCGAACTCCGGCTACACCCGCCAGGTGGTGTGGATGGACCAAGCAGAATATCGGACTTTACAAATCGAGTTCTTTGATCGAAAAAACGCATCGCTCAAGACCCTGCGCTTCGAGGGCTATCGCCGCTACCTCGATCGCTACTGGCGGGCCGAGCGCATGCACATGGAGAACCACCAGACCGGCAAGAGCACGCTGCTCGAGTGGAAGGGCTATCGCTTTCGCACCGGCCTGGACGAGTCCGACTTCAATCGCAACAGCCTGAAGCGGGCCCGCTGAGCCGGCCGAGAAATTTTTCGTAGCCCGGGTGGATAAACCGGGCACCGCTCCCCGTTTGAGGTACAGAAGCGCACCGCTTCACGGCGGCCTCAAGGGCCCCCGGCGGCCGGCCGCTAACAACAGGGGCTGGATTAGCCGGGAACTGTATTGACGGGGCGGTGCTTTTGGAATTAGCTTGGGGCCAGGTGCCCGCGGGTAAATGCGCGCGGCGCCAACCCTGCATAAAAACAATTTGGTCGCCACGGCGACCCTCCCCCCACAGAACCCAGGCGCATCGGGGCCCGCTCGAAGGCGGGGCCACGACCGCGCAGCGCCAGGACTCGACCGCGCGCCCGGGCCGAAGGAACGGCACTCGAATCGGCGACGCGTGCGCGCATGGGACAGGCACGTACTTGAACACTTGGGAGGGAATTCGATGAAGACTCGCTACCTAGCCGCTTCGCTGTTGCTCACCGCGTTCACGTCGCCGGCGCTGGCCGCCGCGGCACGCCAGCCCGACTTCCTCAACTACCTCCCGGTGATCGCAGGGGTGGTGGGCGTGGCGGTGCTGGGCGTGGCCATCTTCGGGCCGATGCTCGCCAGCCGCGAGCAGAAGACCAAGTACAGCCAGGGCAAGGACTACCTGCGCCTGAAGCACCCGCAGCCGACCTCCACTGGTGAGAAGATCGAGGTCGCCGAGGTGTTCTCCTACTCCGACCCGGAGAGCTACCGGCTGGAGCCGGTGGTCTCGCGCTGGGAGCGCGGCAAGCAGGAAAACGCGCAACTCGTGCGCGTGCCCTATGTGCTCAAGCCCGAGGACGTCGTCTTCGCCAAGGCGTTCTACGCCGCGCGCACCCTGGGCGTGCTCGAGTTGGTCCACGGCGCCCTGTTCGACGCCATCCACATCTCGGGGCGCGACCTCAGCGACGAGAAGAAGATGGCTGAGTTCTTCGCCGAGTTCGGCGTCGCGGAGCAGGACTTCAAGCGCGTCTTCAACTCCTCGGTCACCCTCACCGAGGTCAAGAAGGCCGACCTGCTGAACAAAGGCTACGGCATGAGCAAGGCACCGGCGCTGATCGTCAACGGCACCTACATGTGCAACGAGCAGATGGCCGGCTCCTCGCCCAAGCTGGTCGAGATCCTCGATCACATCCTCGAGCGCGAGACCAAGGTCGCCTGAGCCGGCGGCCGCGCCCGTTCACCAACGACGCCGGCCCGGCGGCAACGCCCGGCCGGCGTTCGCGCCTCTCAGGCCCCGCTCGGGATTCAGTTCCGCCGCAGGCGCTCGGAGACCGCGATCGGCGTCGGGTAGCGCAGCACCACCACGTAGGAAGAGCAGATGAAGCTCAGCAGGGTGGCCAGCTGGATCAGGTAGGAAGCCTGGGCGCTGATCAGGCCGGCGTTCAGCGCCATCACCGCGATCAGCAGCGAGAACTCGCTGATCTGCCCGAGGCGCACGCCGACCTCCAGCGACCGGCCGCTCGCCTCGCCGACCCGGCGCAGCAGCAGCCAGAACAGGCCGGGCTTGAGCAGCAAGGCCAGCGCGGTCAGGATCAGCGCCGGCGCGAGCACCATGCCTACGGCATCGAGGTTGAAGCTGGCGCCGAGCGAGAAGAAGAACATCACCAGGAAGAAGTCGCGCAGCGGTCGCAGACTCTCGGCGATGTAGAGCGCGATCGGGCTGGAGGCCAGCGCGACCCCGCCGATAAAGGCCCCGATCTCGTGCGACAGCCCCAGCGCGCCCGCCAGCTCCGCCATGCCCAGGCACCAGCCGATGGCGACCAGGAAGATGTACTCCTGAATGGTGTCGAAGCGCGCGATCAGCGGCACCAGCACCCAGCGCTCGATCGCCAGGGCGAGCAGCGCCAGGCCCGGCAGCGCCAACGCCAGCTGGCCGATCTTCATCACCACCTCGGCCTCGTGGCCGAAGCCCTGCACCAACAGCAGCACCACGATAGCGATGAGGTCCTGCAACAGCAGGACGCTGATGATGATCTCGCCGGTGTGCTGGTGGTGCAGCACCGTGGTCGGCAACAGCTTGAGGCCGATGATGGTGCTGGAGAAGGCCATCGCGGCGCCGACGATCAGCGCCTCGGTGACCGTGTAGCCGAAGCCGAGCGCGACCGCGATGCCGGAGAGCGAGAACGCCGTCGAGCTGAGCAGCGTCACCAGCGTCGCCTTGCGCAGCATGTGCCACAGCTCCTGCGGCTGCAGGTCGAGGCCGAGCAGGAACAGTAGGAAGATGATGCCGACGTCGGCGATCTGGGTGATGGTGCGGACCTCGCCGATGAGGCCGAAGCCCCAGGGCCCGAAGGCGATGCCGAGCACGATGTAGGCGACGATCAGGGCCTGGCGCGCGAACAGCGCAGCCGTGGCCAGCACCGCGGCACCGGTGAAGATCAGGAAAACCGAGAAGACGACCGAATCCGCGCCCATGCGCTCAACCGAACGAGGCGCCGCGGGCGCGGGCGGCGCGCGCGGGCTCGAATGGGGGTCGGGGGAAGCGCATCTGCCAGCCATTCTATACGAAGCCGCGGCAGGCCGGCCTGGGTCACGGGCGCGGCGATGGCTTTCCCTATAATGGGGCCAGGAGCCTAGTGCGTGAGTTTGGAGATCGCGTGAACGAGCAGATCGAGCGGGTTGTGGAGCGCGCGGGCGAGGTCATCGTCGGCAAGGCCGGGACCGTGCGCCTGGCGCTGGCCTGCCTGCTGGCGCGCGGGCACCTGCTGATCGAGGACCTGCCGGGGGTCGGCAAGACCACGCTGGCGCACGTGCTCGCCCAGGTGCTCGGCCTGCAGTTCAACCGCATTCAGTTCACCAGCGACCTGCTGCCGGCCGACATCCTCGGGGTGTCGGTGTTCCAGCGCAACACGGGCGAGTTCACCTTCTGGCCGGGCCCGGTGTTCGCCCAGGTCGTTCTCGCCGACGAGATCAACCGCGCCACGCCCAAGACCCAGAGCGCCCTGCTCGAGGCCATGGAGGAGGGCCAGGTGACCGTGGAGGGCGAGACTCGCGCCCTGCCGCGGCCCTTCTTTGTGATCGCGACCCAGAACCCCGCCCACCTGGTCGGCACCTTCCCGCTGCCCGAGTCGCAGCTGGACCGCTTCCTGATGCGCATCGAGATGGGCTTCCCCGATCCCGCGGCCGAGCGCACGCTGCTGCAGGGCACCGACCGGCGCGACCTGCTGCGCACGCTCGAGCCCTGCCTGGATCACGCGCGGCTGCTGGAGCTGCAGGCCGCGGCCGAGCGGGTCCACGCCTCCGAGGCGCTGATCGCCTACGTGCAGTCCCTGCTCGCCTACAGCCGCAACGGTGCGAACTACCGGCTGGGGCTGTCGCCGCGCGCCGGCATCGCGCTCGTGCGCAGCGCCAAGGCCTGGGCGCTGATGGCCGGGCACGAGCAGGTTGTGCCCGAGGACGTGCAGGCGGTCCTGCCGGCGGTGGTCGGGCACCGGCTGCAGCTAGCCGACGACCTGGCCCAGGACCCTCCGGCCGTGCTGGCACAGCGGCTGCTGGAGGCCGTGGCCATCCCCTGACCGTGCTCCGCGCCGCCGTTCGCAGCCTGATCGCGCGCGTCCTGCGCCCGGCCCGGGCCAGGCCGGGCGAGCGCCGCATCACGCTCGGGCAGCGCGACATCTACATCCTGCCGACCCGCAGCGGGCTGCTCTTCGCGCTGGTGCTGCTCGCCATGCTGCTAGCCGCGCTGAACTACGACAACAGCCTCGGCCTCGGGCTGACCTTCCTGCTGGCCAGCATGAGCCTGGTGTCCATCCTGTACGCCTACCGCAATCTGGCACGGCTGCGCATCGAGGCGCTGCACGATCGCGATGCCTTCGCCGGCCAGGCGGCCGGCTTCGAGCTCGCGCTGAGCGGCGCGGACGGACGACCCCGACCGGGGCTGTCGCTGCAGCTGCCCGGCGAGGCGCCGGTGCCCCTCGACGTTCCCGCCGGCCCGGCGGCCCGCGCCGCCTTGCGCCGGCCCGCCGAGCGCCGCGGCCTGCTGCCCCTGGGGCGCTGCACGCTCTCGACCCTGTTCCCGCTCGGCCTGTTCCGGGCCTGGTCGTATCTGGACCTCGACAGTCACTGCCTGGTCTACCCTCGGCCGGCGGGCACGCGGCCGCTGCCCGCCGGCGGCGAGACCCTGGGCTGGAAGGCGCACAGCGATCATCCCGGCGACGAGGACTTCGCCGGGTTCCGCGCCTACCACCCGGGCGACTCGCCGCGTCACATCTACTGGAAGGGCGTGGCCCGCGAGCAGGGCGTGCCGCTCAAGCAGTTCGCCGCCTCCCAGGGCGAGAGCGTGTGGCTCGACTGGGAGGCGCTCGCCGGCCTCGGCGTGGAGGCGCGGCTCAGCCAGCTGTGCCGCTGGGCGCTCGACGCCCACGCCGAGCAGCGCCCCTTCGGCCTGCGCCTGCCCGGCGAGCGGCTCGTGCCCGGGCGCGGGGAGGAGCACCTGCGGCGGGTGCTGCGCACCCTGGCGCTATTCGGGACGGAACGTGCGCCCGGCTGAGCGCGATGCCCTGCCGGGCGCGACCCTGGCCTGGCTGCTGGCGGCCCTGGCGCTGGCGCTGGCCCCGCACCTCGCCCGCCTGCCGCTGTGGGCGAGCGGGCTCGCCGTCCTGATCGGCATCAGCCGCTGGCTGCTCCATCGCGCCGGGCGGCCGCTGCCGCCACGGCTGGTGGTGCTGCTGCTCACGCTGGCTTGCGCGGCCGGGGTCGCCCTGAGCTACGGCACGCTGCTCGGGCGCGGCGCCGGCGTCGCACTGCTGAGCACCATGCTCGCCTGCAAGCTGCTCGAGACCCACACCGCCCGCGACACCCTGCTGGTGATCGCGCTGGGCTACTTCCTGGTGGCCACCAACCTGCTCTTTTCGCAAGAGCTGCCGCTGGCCCTGTACCTGCTGGTCGCGGTGGTCGCACTGACCGGCGCCCTGATCGAGCTCACCCGCCCGGCCGGGGCCTGGCGCATCAACCTGCGCCTGGCGGGGCGCATGCTCGTCCAGGCGCTGCCCATCACCCTGGTCGTGTTCCTGCTCTTTCCGCGCGTGCCCACGCCGCTGTGGGGGCTGCCGCGCGACGTGACCAGCGGGCTGAGCGGCCTGAGCAACGAGCTGCGCATGGGCGCGATCAGCCAGCTGAGCCTGTCCGATGCCGTGGCCTTTCGGGTGCGCTTCGACGGCCCGCCGCCGCCGCGAGCGCAGCGCTACTGGCGCGGTCCGGTGCTGTGGCGCACCGACGGGCGACGCTGGAGCCAGGGGATCTTCGGCGAGGCGCGCGCGCGGCCCGGCTCGGCGGCCCGCCTGCAACCCCGGGGACCGCCCGCTGACTACGTCGTCACCCTCGAGCCCCATGGCGAGCGCTGGCTGCTCGCGCTCGACCTGCCGGGCGCGGTCGAGGCCGAGGGCTATTTCACCGAGGATTTCCAGTACCTGGCCCGTCATCCGGTGGTCGACGTGCGCCGCTACCGGGCCCGCTCCTACCCCGAGTACTCCACCGCGGACGAGACGCGCTGGATGCTGCAGCGGGCGCTGCAACTGCCAGCGGAGGTGAGCCCGCGGGTGCGCGAGCTCGCCGAGCGCTGGCGGGCCGCCGCCGAGCCGGCCGCGGTGGTCGCCGCGGCGCTGGAGCACTTCCGGCGCGAGCCCTTCGTCTACACCCTGAACCCGCCGCTGCTGGGCGCCGACCCGGTGGACGAGTTCCTGTTCGAGAGCCGGCGCGGATTCTGCGAGCACTACGCGGCCAGCTTCGTGACCCTGATGCGCCTGGCGGGGAGTCCGGCGCGCATCGTGACCGGCTACCTCGGCGGCGAGCTCAACCCGCTGGGCGACTACCTGATCGTGCGCCAGGCCGACGCCCACGCCTGGGCCGAGGTGTGGTTGGGGGACCGCGGCTGGGTCCGCGTCGACCCCACCGCCGCCGTCGCCCCGGAGCGCATCGAGCGCAGCATCGCGCCCCTGGACGCGGCGGTGGGCGCGCCGGTGCAGTTCCAGGTCGACGTGCCCGAGGGCCTGCTGCGCTACCTGCGCTCGGTGCGCAACGGCTGGGACGCGCTGCGCAACGGCTGGATCGAGTGGGTGATCGGCTACGGGCCGGAGATGCAGCGTCGCTTCCTGTCCGCGGTCGGCATGGGGAGGCTGGACTGGCGAGGCATGACGGCGGCCCTGACCGTTGCGGTCGCGCTGCTGCTCGGGGCGGTCGCCTTTTCGCTGCTGCGCACGCCGGGCACGCGCGAGGACCCGACCACCCGGCTGTACCGCCGCTTCTGCCGCAAGCTCACTCGGCGCGGCCTGGACCGCCGGGCCCACGAGGGACCGCTGTATTTCGCGGCGCGGGTCGGAACGAGCCGCCCGGAGCTGCGGCCCAAGGTCGAACTGATCACCGAC
This sequence comes from Gammaproteobacteria bacterium, assembly GCA_041629015.1. GTDB lineage: Bacteria > Pseudomonadota > Gammaproteobacteria > QQUJ01 > QQUJ01 > JBFKOE01. Next base: position 2,593 of record JBFKOE010000072.1, on the reverse strand, counting down.
CTCTACGTTGCCCTGCGCTACGGTGCGCGCACCCAACCCGCCCTGCTCGAGCAGCTGCGCCGCAGCGTCCAGGCGTTTCGTCCCTGAGCCTTCCACTTCCCGTGCCCGCGCGGGCGCAGCTCAACGATCGAGCAGCGCCAGCGACAGCCCCGGCCAGTAGGTGATCACCAGCAGGGCGATCAGCAGCGCCGCGAGGAAAGGCAGCGTGGCGCGGCTCAGCTGCAGCAGCGGGCGCTCGAAGCGAAAGCTGGCGATGAACAGGTTCATGCCGATCGGCGGCGTGAAGTAGCCGATCTGCATGTTGGCGAGGAAGATGATGCCCAGGTGCACCGGATCGACGCCATAGCCCACGGCCACCGGCAGGATCAAGGGCACCACGATCACCAGCGCCGAGAAGATGTCGAGCAGGGCCCCGAGCACGAGCAGGAACAGGTTCAGCATCATCAGGAAGGCGATGCGGCTGGAGACGTGCTCCTGCAGGAAGGCCAGCAGCTGCGCCGGGACCTGGGCATCGATCAGGTAGTTGGTCGTGGCGAGCGAGACGGCGAGGATGATGAGCACCCCGCCGACCAGCACCATGGCCTCGCGGCTGAGCTCGAGCAGCCGCCGGACGCCGATCTCGCGCAGCACCAGGAGCTCGACGAGCAACACATAGAGGGCGGTGACGGCGGCGGCCTCGGAGACGGCGAACCAGCCGGAGTAGATGCCGCCCAGGACCACGAACGGGATGGGCAGCTCCCAGCGCGCCGCCCACAAGGCCCGGCCGAGCTCCAACCAGGAAAAGCGCTGCGTCGGCACCGGTGCGCGACGGGTGGCGAGGTAGCCGCAGCCCATCAGCACCGCGAGCATCAGCAGGCAGGGCAGCAGGCCGGCGAGAAATAGCTCATCGATCGAGACCCCGCGGCCCTCGCCGAGCTGCTGGGCGATGATGCCGTAGAGGATCAGCGGTATTGAAGGCGGCAGCAGCAGCCCCAGGCTGCCGGCGCTGGTGACCAGGCCCAGACCGAAGCGTTCCGGGTACCCCGCCCCGCGCAAGGCGGCGAGGATCAGGCCGCCGAGCGCAACGATGGTCACGCCCGAGGCGCCGGTGAAGGCCGTGAACAGGCTGCACACCACCAGCGCCACCAGCGGGGTGCCGCCCGGGAACCAGCCGAACGCCGCCAGCACCAGGCGCACCAGGCGCTGCGAGGCCTGACTCTCGCTGAGCAGGTAGCCGGCGAAGGTGAACAGCGGGATCGCCGTCAGCACCGGCATCTCGGCGATGCGGAAGATCTCGATCGCGATCGCCGAGAGGTCGATGCCGGCACCCTGGAAGCCGATCAGCGCGGCCGCCGCGATGATGGCGAACAGCGGTGCGCCTAGGAGCGCGGGAAGCACCAGCGCGAGCATCTTCACCGCGGCCGCTCCCGGCCGACGCCCGCTGCCCGCAGCAGGTAGCGCAGCGCGATCAGGGCAAAGGCCAGCGGGATGATGAGCTCGCAGAGCCACACCGGGACGGCGGCGAAGAGCAGGGTGCCGGCCTCGCGCTCAGCCGCGACGAAGCGCGCCGAATGGTAGGCCACCGTGCCGGCCACCGCGGCGGTGAACAGCCGGGTGATCAGGCGCAGGGCCGCAACCCCGCGCGGCGGCAGCAGCCGCTCGAGCAGGTCGATCGAGATGTGCTTGTCGAGCCGCGCGGCGGCCATGGCCCCGAGCAGCCCGAGCCACAGCACCAGCACCCGCAGCAGCGGGTCGATCCAGGGGTAGCCGGAGGCGAGCAGCGTGCGCAGCAGGATCTGCGAGCCGGCGAGGACCACCATCGCCGCGAGCAGGCCCACCAGCAGGGCGTCCTCCAGGCCGTCCACTGCCCGCAGCAGCCCCGCGCCGAATTGTCTCGCCTGGCCGCGCCCCGATCTCACCCTACGGTCGCCGCGGCCCGAGGCTAGCGCTGCTCGGCGACCGAGGAACGGCCGCCGCGGACGCTGGTGAGGATGCCGTGCAGGGCCTCGACCAAGGCGGGCGTGTAGGCGGTGCTCTCCTCCAGCGAGCGGACGGTTTCCGCCGCCACCTCGTGCCAGCGCGCGAGCTCCTCGCGGCTGGGGGCGACGAACTCGATCCCCTGGCCCTGCAGCGCTTCGCGGGCGCGCTCGTTGTCGACCCGGTTCTGGGCATCGAACTCGCGGAAGGCCTGCTCCATCACCTCGCGCACGATGGCCTGATCGGCGGCGCCGATGCGATCAAAGGCCCGCTTGTCAATGGCGAGCAGGGCGTAGATGTAGAGCAGGGGGACGTCGGTCAGGTAACGCACGCGGGCATGCCATTGCATGACGATGGAGACCGCGGGCGGCGCCACCACCGTCTCGATCAGGCCCGTCTGCAGGCCGGTGTTGACGTCGGCGAGCGCCAGCGGAATGGGCTTGATGCCGAGCCGATCGAAGGCGGTGCGCGAGACCTCGTCCCCCTGCGGCGTCCAGACCTTGACCTGCTTGAGGTCGGGCACGCTGCGCACCGGCTCCTTGGACATCAGGTAGGCAAAGCCGCCACCGGCGTAGCCGAAGCTTATGAAGCCCTTGTCCTCGAGGCCGCGCATCAGCAGCGGATCGAGCTTGGCCCG
>JBFKOE010000071.1:0-9586 GCA_041629015.1 Gammaproteobacteria bacterium | reverse complement strand
GACTCGATCGTGCACGACGCCCGTGCTCAGCCCGCGCAGCGAAGGGCGCAGGCTGGCGTGCCACCAGTGCTTGCGCCGCGGGCGGCAGCGCTTCAGCCCGTCGCCCAGCAGGCGGGCATAGGCATGCAGCGCATCGCGCGTGGCCGCGAAGTCATCGCCCTCGAGGGCGGGGTAGGGGCCGTCAGGCATCGATTCCATCCAAGCCGCGCGCCGCGAGGGCGCCCGCCGACTCTGTTCAGCCTAGTTGGAATCGGACGCGGCGCCAGCGCCGCGCCGCAGGGAGGCGGATTCGGTTAGAGGAACTCGTCGGCCACGAACTCCGCGAGCAGGTGCGACCAGCGCAGCGGCAGGGGCTCGCGCAGCTCGGTGGAGCGCCCGAAGTCCGGGATGAAGACGCGCTCGAGCAGCCTGCGCACGGTTGGGCTGTGCGCGGTCGCGAGGTTGATCTCCTTGTTCACCTGCAGGCTCATCTTGTCGAAGTTCGCCGAGCCCAGGCAGGCCCAGCCGTCGTAGACCGCGGCCTTGAGATGGGTCATGCCGGGATAGACGTAGACGCGAATGCCGTTGCGGAGCATGCGGTTGATAGTCGCCTCGTTGCTCAGGTCGAGCGTCGGGCTGTCACCGCGCGAGGCGATGATGACGCGTACGTCCACGCCGCGTCGGCGCGCGCGGGCGAGCTCGTAGAGGATCGCGTCGTCGGAGAAATAGGCGTTCTGGATGTAGACGTAGCTGCGCGCGCGGCGAATGGCCTCGAGCTGGGCGCGGTAGATCTCGGAATTGAGGTCGCGCGTGTAGAGCAGCCGGATCGGGTGGTGCTGATCGGTTGGATCTGACTCAGGCTCCCCGGCGAGCGCGCCCAGCGCCATGCGTCCAAGCAGCGCCAGGTCGCCCAGCGGGCCGGCCTTGGCCCAGGCCTTGTCGGCCTCGCGCTGGAGCTCGCCCACGATCGGGCCGCTCACCTCCATCATCATGTCGTGCCAGTCGTGGCGGTACTCGCGGCCGATGTTCATGCCGCCGACGAAGGCCAGGCGGCGGTCGATGATGGTGGTCTTGGCGTGATCGCCCGTGAACCACGGGTTGGTGCCGGTGCGCACGCGGACGCCCGAGTCACGTTCGAGGTAGGCGGGCATCGAGGCAGGAGGCATGAAGCCCGCGGGCAGGGTCGCGGAGTCGACCTGCGTCCCTACCAGCTGGCCGAGACCGTCGAGCATAACTCGCACATCGACCTCGTCTGAGCGTGCCCGCAGCCGGTCGGCGATTCCGACCGCCACGTCGTCGTTATCGAAGATGTAGGTGCGCACGTCGATCGAGCGCTGCGCGCCCTCGATGGCCGCGACGAGGCGCGGGAAGTACTCGTCACCGTCGACTAGGAACCGGATCGAGCCGCTCGAGGTTCGCTGCCCGACCAGCGCGTCGAGGTCGCTTTCCCACTGCGCGAGGTCCATGCCGGGCTGCTGGAACACGGGCGGCACCGGGGCACGCTCGATGCGCGCGAACTCGACCGCGGCGAGCGCCGTGCGCTCCAGGAATCCACCCGAGGACTTCAGCGCCAGTGCGACGAGCGAACTCGCGGTGGAGAACGGGCGCAGCACGGGATCGAGGTAATAGCTCTGCGCCAGCAGCGCGCCGCCGCGAGCGGCGCCCGCGGTGCGCCGCAACAGCGCCGACGGGGCCGTCCGCACGGTGGCCTCGGCTGCGTCAGTGTCGGACGCAAACGGCTGCGCCGTTGCCGGCGACGGGATAAGCGCGCCCGCGGCGGCCAGGCCGAGCCCGAGCGCAAGGCAGAACAGCCGGGGTCGCCGCGCCGGGGACGGCCGCACCCGGCCATCGGATGCGGCCTGCGCCCGCCGGGCGGGCATGGCGGTGAGGTGAGGTGTTGTCGCTGGACAGATCGTCAGTGCGCCCATGGCAGCGGTTCTCCGTGTCTGTGCTCGATGGGCCCAGTGTCGCCGGCGGGCGCTCTTATCCCGGTTACGCGGGGCTTACAGCTGGCCTACAGCAGGCGTGACCCCGCGCCCTGCGCCATTCAGGGGGTCTTTGACTCAAGCAGTTATGTCTAATAGTCTCGACATATGGACAAATCGACGGCTGTACGGGCGCTGGGGGCCCTCGCCCAGGAGACGCGGCTGACCGCCTTCCGCCAGCTGGTGCGCGCGGGCGGTGAGGGTCTGGCGGCGGGGGAGCTTGCGCGTTCGTTGGCAATTCCGCACAACACCCTGTCTTCGCACCTTTCCATCCTGGTCAACGGCGGGCTGATCCGGTCGCGGCGCCGCGGGCGCTCGATCATCTACCGCGTCGATGTCGAAGGCACGCGCGCGCTGCTTTCCTACCTGGTCGAGGACTGCTGCCAGGGTCGCCCGGAGGACTGCGCGCCATTGCTCGCCGCCCTTCCGCAGGAGCACGGCGAGGGCGCCGGAGCAGCGCGTCGGTCCCGGGCGCTGCGCCCGGGTAAGGAATCCGCCCGCTAGGGCTATGGGGGCTTCGAGGATGGTCGCTGAAGGCCGGGAACCGGCGCGCGAGCGGGCAAAGATGGGCGCCTTCGAGCGCTACCTGACCCTCTGGGTCGCACTGTGCATCGTGGCGGGCGTTACCCTCGGGCATGCGTTTCCGAGCGTCTTCGAGACGATCGGCGGCGCCGAGATCGCGCGCGTGAATCTGCCCGTGGCCGTGCTGATCTGGCTGATGATCATCCCCATGCTGGTCAAGATCGACTTCGGTGCACTGTCCCGAGTGCGGGAGCACTGGCGCGGCATCGGCGTGACCCTGCTCGTCAACTGGGCGGTGAAGCCCTTCTCCATGGCGGCGCTCGGCTGGCTGTTCATCGGCGTGCTCTTTCGCCCCTATCTCCCGGCCGAGCAGATCGAGAGCTACATCGCCGGGCTGATCCTGCTCGCCGCGGCTCCCTGCACGGCGATGGTGTTCGTGTGGAGCAACCTCTCGGACGGCGAGCCGCATTTCACGCTGAGCCAGGTGGCGCTGAACGACGTGATCATGATCTTCGCCTTCGCGCCGATCGTGGGGCTGCTGCTCGGACTCTCGGCGATCACGGTGCCGTGGGAGACGCTGCTGCTGTCGGTGGGGCTGTATATCGTGGTGCCGGTCATCGTGGCCCAGGTCATACGTCGCCGGGTGTTGTCCGCCGGCGGTGCGCAAAGACTGCAGGCCTTGCTCGCGCGATTGCAGCCGATCGCCCTGGCGGCGCTGCTCGCCACCCTGGTGCTGCTGTTCGGGTTTCAGGGCGAGCAGATCATCGCGCAGCCGCTGATCATCGCGCTGCTGGCGGTGCCGATTCTCATCCAGGTGTACTTCAATTCCGGGCTCGCCTACCTGCTCAACCGTGCGGCGGGCGAGGCGCACTGCGTCGCTGCCCCCTCGGCACTGATCGGCGCGAGCAACTTCTTCGAGCTGGCCGTGGCCGCCGCCATCAGCCTGTTCGGCTTCACCTCGGGTGCCGCGCTGGCCACGGTGGTCGGGGTGCTGATCGAGGTGCCGGTCATGCTCACTGTGGTGCGCTTCGTCAACCGCACCCGCAACTGGTACGAGCGGGGCGCGGCCGTCGCCCGAGCGCGCGGCGCGCAGCAAGCGGCAAAAGGGTGATCAAACCGCGAGCAACTCGCACGCCAGCGCGGTTATCATCTCAGCCCGAGCCCGCGGCCGAGACCTCTCCCGGAGCAGCGATGAAGACCGTCGAGCGACGCGGCGACTACGCCGTCTTTTATCCCATCACCACCCGCTGGTCGGACAACGACCTCTACGGACACGTCAACAACGTCGCCTATTACTCTTACTTCGATACGGTCGCCAACCGCTTTCTGATCGAGGAGGGCGGCCTGGACATCCACGGTGCGGAGGTGATCGGCGTGGTGGTCGAGTCGCGGTGCAACTACAACGCGAGCCTGGCCTATCCGCAGGCGCTGGAGGGCGGCTTGCGGGTCGATCGGCTCTCCTCGCGCTCGGTGACCTACGGCATCGGGATCTTCGCCGAGGGCGCGCCCGAGGCCGCCGCCAACGGCCACTTCGTGCACGTCTTCGTCGATCGCGCGAGCAACGCCCCCGTACCGATACCTGAGCCGATCCGGCGCGCGCTGGAGAGGATCGCGCGATGAGCGCGCCCGGCCCCTCGCCCTACCTCTTCCTGGTCGGCTGCCCGCGATCCGGCACCACGCTGCTCCAGCGCATGCTCGACAACCATCCCCGGCTCGCGGTCGCCAACGACACCCATTTCATTCCCCGGGCGATCGATCATTTGCCCGAGGATGCCGGGGACCCGCCGCTCAGCGCGGAGCTCATCGAGCGCGTGCGCGGCTACCACCGCTTTCCGCGGCTCGGCCTGGAGGAGGAGGCCGTGACCCGCGCCGCGGGGGGCCAGCGGACCTACAGCGGCTTCGTCGGAGCCCTGTACGGCGAGTTCGCGCGCCTGCACGGCAAGGCCCTGGGCGGCGAGAAGACGCCGGACTACGTCAAGCGCCTGGAGCGCCTGCACGCGCTCTTTCCGCGGACCCACATCGTGCACATCATCCGCGATGGGCGCGAGGTCGCGCTCTCGGCGCTGGACTGGGCCACCGAGTCCAAGGGCCCGGGGAGACTCCCGCTGTGGCGCGAGGAGCCGGTGGCGGTCTGCGCCCTGTGGTGGCGCTCGCAGGTCGAGCCCGGGCGGGCGGCGGGGAGCCGGATCGGGCCGGGAGCCTACATCGAGGTGAAGTACGAGGACCTCGTCGCCGAGCCGAAGCGGGAGCTCAGGCGCCTGGCCGCGTTCCTGGACCTTCCCTACAGCGAAGACATGGCGAACTACCATCGCGGCAAGACCCGCAGCGACCCGGGGCTCTCGGCCAAGCAGGCGTGGCTGCCGCCCACCGCCGGGCTGCGTGACTGGCGCACGGCGCTGGAGAGGCGCGAGCTCGCCCTGTTCGAGGCGCTGGCGGGCGACCTCCTCGTCGCCTGCGGCTACCCCCTCGGCGCCGGCGAGATCGAGCCGCAGACCCGCGAACTCGCCCGCCGCTGCGCCGAGCGCTGGACAGCCGAGACCGCCGCACGAAAGCGCAAGCGCGTCAAGCGCTGAACGCCGGTGATCGTCGCGCGGGTTATCCACAGAACTTGTGGATAACGTTGTGAATGAACGTTAAGGAAACCGTAAGTCGCGTCCCTCGCGTCGCGGTGGCAAAAAAATAGCCGATCAAAACTAACGGTTGTGTTGGGGTCGGTGCGAGGCTCCCGCATAATGGGCCCCGTGGCGGCGCCAGGCCCCCGCACCCCTTCGCCAGCTGGCACGACGACGCACCCCGCATGAGCCTCGGCCCCTTGATGACCGACCTGCAGGGCACGACCCTGCAGCCCGAGGAGCGCGAGCTGCTGCGCCACCCCCTGGTCGGGGGGGTGATCTTGTTTACCCGCAACTACGGTTCGCCGGCGCAGGTGGCCGAGCTGATCGGCGAACTCCATGCCCTGCGCGAGCCGCGCCTGCTGGTGGCCGTGGACCAGGAGGGCGGGCGGGTGCAGCGCTTTCGCGAGGGCCTCACCCGCTTGCCGCCGGTGCGCGAACTCGGCCACGTCGCGGACACCGATCCCGAGCGCGCCCGCCGCCTGGCCGAGACCACCGGCTGGCTCATGGCCGCCGAGCTGCGGGCGCTGGGCGTGGACCTCAGCTTCGCCCCGGTCGTGGACCTCGACCGCGGCCTGAGCAGCGTGATCGGCGATCGCGCCTTCCACGGCGAGGCCGAGCGGGTCGCCGACCTGGCCCACGCCTACATGCTCGGAATGCGCTCGGCCGGCATGGCCGCGGTCGCCAAGCATTTCCCGGGCCACGGCTCGGTGGCCGGCGACTCCCACCACGAGCTGCCGCGCGACGAGCGCCGGCTAGCCGACCTGCGGGCCGAGGATTTGCTACCCTTCGAGCGCATGATCCACTACGGCGTGCCCGCGCTCATGGCCGCCCACGTGGTGTTCCCGCGCGTGGCCCCGATGCCGGCGGGCTTCTCCTACAACTGGCTGCACGAGATCCTGCGGGTCGAGCTCGGTTTCCAGGGGGCGGTGTTCAGCGACGACCTGAGCATGGAGGGCGCGGCCATCGCCGGGGAGCGCATGAGCGAGCGCTGCCGGGTGGCCCTGGAGGCCGGCTGCGACATGGTGCTGGTGTGCAACCGGCGCGAGGCGGTCCTGGAGTCGCTGCAGCGCCTGGACCAGCGGCCGAATCCCGCCTCGCAGCTGCGCCTCACCCGCCTGCACGGGCGCGGCGCAGAGCTCAGCCTTGCCGATCTGCGGGCCGGCGAGCGCTGGCGCGAGGCCGTCAAGCGGGTGCGCAGCTACGAGGACTCCCCGCTGCTCGACATGGACCTGTGAGCGCTCCCACCAAGACAAGCTGACCGGAAAGGCCTGGCATGGACTTCGAACGACTGCTGCAGGAGCTGAGCAACCCCACCAGCACCGCGAGCTGGATCGCCCAGGTGTTCATCGTGGTGTTCGTGGTGCTGGTCGCGAACTTCGTCCTGGCGCGCTTGCTCAAGCGCCTGCACGCGCAGCTGAAGAAGACCGAGACGCCGTGGGACGATGCCCTGATCGGTGCCCTGCGCAAGCCCGTGCAGGTGCTGGTGTGGATCGTCGGCATCGCCTTCGCCGCCGAAATCGTGCAGAAGAGCACCGGGGCGGTGATCTTCGAGGCCGTCCGCCCGATCCGCGACACCGGCGTGATCGCCATGGTGGTCTGGTTCCTGGTGCGCTTCATCAATCGCGTGCAGGTCAGCTACGTCGAGCGCAAGCAGGCCTCGGGCGAGACGGTCGATCAGACCACCGTCGACGCGCTCGCCAAGCTGACCCGGGTCTCGGTGCTGATCACGGCGGTGCTGGTGGTGCTGCAGACGCTCGGCTTCAGCATCTCGGGGGTACTCGCCTTCGGCGGCATCGGCGGCATCGCGGTCGGGTTCGCGGCCAAGGACCTGCTCGCCAACTTCTTCGGCGGCCTGATGATCTATCTCGATCGGCCCTTCACCGTCGGCGACTGGGTGCGCTCGCCGGAGAAGGAGATCGAGGGCACGGTGGAAAGCATCGGCTGGCGGCTCACCTGCATACGCAGCTTCGACAAGCGTCCGCTCTACATCCCCAACGCCCTGTTCACCAGCATCGTGGTGCAGAACCCCTCGCGCATGAGCCACCGGCGCATCTACGAGACCATCGGCATCCGCTACGACGATGCGAGCAAGATGGTCGACATCACCGCGGCCGTGAAGAACATGCTGCTGGAGCACCCCGACATCGACAGCTCGCAGACCCTGATGGTGAACTTCACCGCCTTCGGGCCCTCGTCGCTTGACTTCTTCATCTACTGTTTCACCCACACCACCGTGTGGACCGAGTTCCACGTCATCAAGCAGGACGTGCTACTCAGGATCGAGCACATCATCGCCGAGCACGGGGCGGAGATCGCGTTTCCGACGCGCACGGTGCATCTGCCCGAGCCGATCGCGGTGCAGGCCGCGGCCGAGGCCGCGCGCGGCGCCTGAGCGCGTGGCGGCGCGCAAGTCCGAATCCCGGCCGCCGCGCATCGGCATCGCGCTGGGCGCCGGCTCGGCGCGTGGCTGGGCCCACATCGGCGTGCTGCGGGCGCTAGAGGCGCGCGGGATCCATCCGCAGCTGGTCGCCGGAACCTCGATCGGGGCCCTGGTCGGGGCCGCCTATGCCGGCGGCAAGCTCGAGGAGCTGCACGCCTGGGTGCGCGAACTCACCTGGCAGCAGGTAGTCGGCTTCCTGGACCCAAGCTTCGCCAGCGGACTGATCGGGGCGCGCAAGCTGTTCGAATTCTTTCGCGGCCATTTCGGTGATCCACGGTTCGGCGACCTGGCCCGCCCGCTCGGCGTGGTCGCGGCCGACCTGCAGAGCGGGCACGAGGTCTGGCTGCAGCAGGGATCCGTGCTCGATGCCGTGCGCGCCTCGGTCGCTCTGCCCGGCGTCATCACCCCCGTGGAGCGCGACGGGCGCTGGCTGCTCGACGGCGGCCTGGTGAACCCGGTGCCGGTCTCCTTGTGCCGCGCCATGGGCGCCGAGGTCGTGATCGCCGTGGACCTGAACGCCGATCTGCTGCACAAGCACCGGATCACGCGCCCCGACACGGCCGCCGGGTCGGACCGCGCGTCCGGGCGCGAGGAGGAGCGGCTCGATCTGGGCGCGTTCCTGCGCCAGGGTCTCAGCCGCTTCGGCGTCGGTTTCGGTGACGAGGCGCGCGAGCCCGAGGCCCCGTCGCTGCTCGAAATCGTGATGCGCAGCGCCAACATCATGCAGATGCGTATCACCCGCAGCCGGATGGCGGGCGATCCGCCGGATCTGGTCGTGGCGCCGCGCCTGGCGCACATCTCCCTGCTGGAGTTTCACCGCGCCGAGGAGGCGATCGCGGCCGGCGAGCGCGAGGTACGGCGCATCAGCGAGGAGATCGAGGACCTGCGCACGCATGAGTGAGCGCCCCGCATTCGAGGCGACGGCGGCACGCGCGAACGCCGCGCGCATTGCCGGCGTGCTCGGGGAGGCCGCGCGCGATTGCCTGTGGCAGGCGTATCGGACCGAGATCGTGCGCCGGTTTCCCGGCGCGCGGCTGGAGGTGCGCGTCGGCCGCGGCCGGGCCACGTACTGCCAGCTGCACGGCCCGCGGTTCGTGATCAACTTCGGCGCGCTGATGGTCGCCGACAAGATCGACCCGCGGTGGGCGGGTTCCTGGTTCACCACCCGCGAGGTCCAGCGCCGCGGCTACCTGCCTTCGCCGCCCGGTGCGCTCGAACTGCTCGCGCACACGGTGTGTCACGAATTCGCCCACGTGCTGCGCCAGGTTAGCGGGCCGCGCGGGCGCGGCACCGCCCACGACGCCGCGTTCTACCGCGTCCTCGATGCGCTGCACGCCGCGGGAAGTTTCGCTCGCGTGCGCGCGTTCATCGCAGAGCGACTCGCCGCCGCCGGCATCGCGCTGCCCGCCACGCCCCTGCCTGCCGTGCCGGCGCGCACGACCGGCTGCGGTCGCCCGGTCGCCAGCCTGCGCCGCGGGCTGCGGGTGTGCTTCGCGGCGCGTGCCGGTCGCGAGCTCACCGGGGAGATCCTGCGCGTGAACCGCTCGACGGTGTCGGTGCTGCCGCTGGCGGCCGCGCGCACCGGAACCTGGTACCGGGTGCCGTTCGAGTTCGTGCGCGTGATCGGCGAGGCGGGCGCGTGAACCCGGCAGAGCTGCTGCGTAGCATCCGCGCGCCCGATCTGCCGCCGGTGCACCTCTGGAACCCGCCGCTGTGCGGCGAGATCGACATCCGCATCGGCACCGACGGGGAGTGGTTCCACTCGGGCACGCCGATCCGGCGCGCGGCGATGGTGCGGCTGTTCTCCACACTCCTGCGTCGCGACGGCGAGGACTACTACCTGGTGACCCCGGTGGAGAAGCTGCGCATCGCGGTCGACGACGTGCCTTTCATCGCGGTGGGCGTGGAGGTGGCCGGCGACGGGCGCGATCAGGTGCTGGTGTTCACCACCAACGTGGGCGAGCAGGTCGTGGCCGGGAGCGAGCACCCGCTGCGCCTCGGCCGCTACGGGAGCGATGCGCACGTCCCCTATCTGGAGGTGCGCG
>JBFKOE010000070.1:0-9622 GCA_041629015.1 Gammaproteobacteria bacterium | reverse complement strand
CAGGCTCCAGGCGCCGCGCCCGTCGAGCTCGAGCCGCCGAATGTCCTCCTTCAGCGGACGCAGGAGCGCGCCCAGCGTCCGGTACTGCGCCACCACCCGCGCCGACTGTCCCTCGGGCCCGGCGAACTCCGGCAGGCCTTCGGGACCCGTCCCGGGCGGCGCCGCGAAGTACTCCCCGGTCAGGCTCACCAGCCCCCCCGCGGCCCAGGCACCCAGGGCCACCTGTTCCTCGACGGCGATCTCCACCCGGTCGGGCCAGCTGCGTCGCACCATGGCGCCGCGCACCCAGGGCAACGCCTCGAGTTCGCGCCGCAGCGCCTCCACTCGAACCCGGAAGAACCCGCCCCCGAGGTGGAGTCGCACGATCTCCTGGAGCTCCTCGCGGGACTGGTAGCGCAGCTCGCCGTAGACCCGCACTCCGCTAATCGGAAAGCTCTCCGGGTCCGCGGCCCGCGCGCCCAGCCACGCCAGGCCGGCCGAGGCCGGCGCCGCGACCACCAGCACCAGCAGCGCCCCGAGCAGGGCGCGCCGCGGGCGCCGCACCCGCGGCTGCGGGCGCTCGGCCTGGCGTCGGGTGCGCTGACGCCTCATGAGTCGTCCTGCCCCTGCCCGGCGGCATCGGCCCAGGCTGACGTCCAATCCAGGCTGGTCTCAAGGATGCGCCAGACGAGCTCCTCGAACCCGATGCCCGCGGCGCGCGCCGCCATCGGCACCAGGCTGTGATCGGTCATCCCCGGGACCGTGTTGGCCTCCATGAGATAGGGCCAGGAACGCTCGTCGAGCAGGAAGTCCATGCGCCCCCAACCGCTGCCGCCGATCAGCTCGAAGGCGCGCAGGGCGAGATCGCGCAGGCCGCGCTCCTGCTCCGCCGACAGCGGGCAAGGGCACAGGTACTGGGTGTCGTCGCGCAGGTACTTGGCCTCGTAATCGTAGAACTCGACCGCTGGCACGATCTGGATCGCGGGCAGCGCCTCGGCCCCAAGGATGGACACGGTGTACTCGCCGCCGCCCAGGAAGCGCTCGGCGAGCACCCTGCGGTCGTAGCGGGCCGCCAGAGCATAGGCTGGCGCCAGGTCTCCCGGCCGCGCGACCTTGCTGACACCGACACTGGAGCCCTCGTTGGCCGGCTTCACGAACAGCGGCAGGCCCAGTTCCCGCTCCACGGCCCCGAAGTCGGAGTTCGCCTCGAGCAAGGCGAACTCCGGCACGGCGAGCCCCGCCGCCTGCCAGATCAGCTTGCTGCGCCACTTGTCCATGGCCAGCGCCGAGCCCAGCACCCCGCTGCCGGTGTAGGGAAGGCCGAGGCCGTCGAGCACGCCCTGGATGACGCCGTCCTCGCCGCCGCGGCCGTGCAGGACGATGAAGACGCGGTCGAAGCGGCCCTCGAGCAGCTGGCTGACCACCTCCGCCCCGGCGTCGAGGGCGTGCGCGTCGATGCCACCAGCGGTTAGCGCCCGCAGCACCTGGGCCCCGCTCTTCAGCGACACCTCGCGCTCGGCCGAAAGCCCACCCATCAGCACGGCCACCTTGCCGAAGGCGCTCGGGTCACTTGTGCGCCGCCCGCCGCTCATGCCGAGTGCTCCGGCTCGCCGACGATGTGGACCTCGGGAACCAGGCGGATGCCCTGCGCCTCCTGGACCCGCTCGATCACGGTCGCGATCAGGCGCTCGACATCCGCCGCCTTCGCCGCGCCGAGGTTGACGATGAAGTTGGCGTGCTTTTCCGACACACCGGCGTCGCCGATCCGCAAGCCCTTCAGGCCGGTGGCCTCGATCAGCCGGGCGGCGTGATCGCCCGGGGGATTGCGGAACACCGAGCCGCAGCTGGGCAGATTCAGGGGCTGGGTGGCCTTGCGGTGCTCAAGGAGCTCGCGGATCTTGCCCGAGGTCGCGGCCCCGTCGCCCTGTTCCAGGCGCAGCTCCGCGGCGACGAACCACTCCCCGTCGGGCCCCTGCACCGACCGGTACCCGATCCGGTAGTCCCGCGGTCCCCGACGCCGGATCTCGCCACCGCGATCGATGGTCTCGACCGCCGCCACCCACTGCCAGGTCTCCCCGCCGAAGGCGCCTGCGTTCATGGCCAGCGCGCCGCCCATGGTCCCCGGAATGCCAGCGAGGAACTCCACCCCGCACAGCCCGTGCTGGGAGCAGAACCGGGCGACCTGCGGGCAGCCTACGCCGGCCTCCGCGCGCACGGTGCGCTCGGCGACCAGAGCGAGGCCCGATAGGGCCTTGAAGGTCGCGATCACGGTGCCGGGGAAGCCGCCGTCGCGCACCAGAAGATTACTGCCCAGGCCCAGCCAGAAGATCGGCTCCTCGGCGTCCAGCTGACGCAGGAAGACCGACAGGTCCGCCAGGTCTCTCGGCTCGTAGTAACAGCGCGCCGGTCCGCCGATGCGCCAGCTGGTGTGGCGGGCCAGCGGCTCGTCGCGGCGCAGCGTGCCCTGCAAGGCGCTCATGACTGCCGCCCCCCGCTCAGCACCCGCGGCAAGGACGCGGCGACCGCGCCGATGTCCCCGGCGCCCATGGTCAGCAACAGGTCGCCCTCGCGCAGCACGTCGCCGATCGCCTCGGGCAGATCGGCCACCTGCTCGACGAACACCGGGTCGACCTTGCCCCGCGCCCGCACGGCCCGCGCCAGCGTCCGCCCGTCAGCGCCGGCGAGCACTGCCTCGCCGGCGGCGTAGACCTCGGTCAGCAGCAGCACGTCGACCTCGGACAGGACCTGGGCGAAGTCCTCGAACAGGGCGCGGGTGCGCGTGTAGCGGTGGGGCTGGAAGGCCAGCACCAGGCGGCGTTCGGGCCAGCTCGCGCGCGCCGCCTCCAGCGTGGCCGCGATCTCGCGCGGGTGGTGGCCATAGTCGTCGACCAGCAGGATGCGCCCCGCCGGGGTCTCGACCTCGCCGTTGAGTTGGAACCGCCGGCCGATGCCGGCGAAGGCCTCCAGGCCGCGCAGCGCCGCGACGTCGCTGACCCCGACCTCGCGGGCGACGGCCAGCGCGGCGGCGGCGTTGAGCACGTTGTGGCGCCCGGGCAGGTTGAGGGTGACCTCCAGCGACTCCTCGGCGCCGGCGCGGTGCACGGTGAAGCGCGAGCGCAGCCCCTGCTGGCGAATGTTCTCGACCCGCACGTCGGCCCGTTCGTCGGTGCCATAGGTCAGCACCGGCTTGGAGACCTCGGTGAGGATGCCGCGCACCTCGGGGTCGTCGATGCACAGCACCGCCAGGCCGTAGAAAGGCAGGTGGTGCAGGAACTCCAGGAAGGTCTCGCGCAGCTGGTCGAAGTCCCCGTGGTAGGTCTCCATGTGGTCGGCGTCGATGTTGGTGACCACCGCGACCATGGGCTGCAGGTACAGGAACGAGGCATCGCTCTCGTCGGCCTCGGCGACCAGGTAGCGCCCCGCCCCGAGGCGCGCGCTGCTGCCCGCGCTGTTCAGGCGCCCGCCGATGACGAAAGTCGGATCCAGCCCACCCTCGGCCAGCAGGCTGGCGATCAGGCTGGTGGTCGTGGTCTTGCCGTGGGTCCCGGCCACCGCGATGCCGTAGCGGAAGCGCATCAGCTCGGCGAGCATCTCGGCGCGCGGAATCACCGGCACCCGCGCGGCCCGCGCCGCCTGAACCTCGGGGTTGTCGGCGCCGATGGCGCTCGAGAGCACGACCACGTCGCAGCCCGCCACGTTGCCGGCGCCGTGGCCGCGGAGAATTTGCGCCCCACGACCCGCCAGGTGGCGGGTGACCGCATTCTCGGCGATGTCGGAGCCGCTGACTTGGTAGCCGAGATTGAGCAGCACCTCGGCGATTCCGCCCATGCCCGAGCCGCCGATGCCCACCATGTGGATGCGCTGGATGCGGCGGGTCCAGTCGACGCCGCCCCGCTTGTCGCGGCCAGTCGACGCTCTCATCGCTTCGACCCTACGGGCGGGGCACCCGAGGCCGGCGCCGGCACGATCCCCGCCAGCTCCAGGCAGGCCTCGGCGACGAGGCGGGTGGCATCGGGAGCGGCCAGCGCGTGCGCGGCCTCGGCCATGGCGAGCAGGCGGGGCCGGTCCAGGCTCAGCTCGCGCAGGCGCACGGCCAGGTTGCTCGCGCTCAGAACCGGCTGCGGAATGAGCTCGGCGGCGCCGCCGCGGACCAGGGCCCCGGCGTTGGCGGACTGGTGATCGTCCACCGCATAGGGGTAGGGGACCAGGATCGCCCCGACCCCAACCGCCGCGAGCTCGGCCAGGGTCATGGCGCCGGCGCGGGCAAGCACCAGGTCTGCCCAGGCATAGGCCTCGGCCATCTCGTCGATGAAGGGCACGACACGGGCGGTGAGCCCCTCGTCCTCGTAAGCCGCCGCAGTCTCCCGCAGACCGCGTTGCCCGCACTGATGCCAGACCTCGGGCCGCTCGCCCCCGGCCAGCGCGGCCACGGCCGCGGGCACCGCCTGGTTGATTGCCCGGGCGCCGAGGCTTCCGCCCAGCACCAGCAAGCGCAGGCGCTCACCGCGCCCCTCGAACCTCTGGCGCGGGGGCGCGCAGCCGATGAGCCCGGCGCGCAGGGGATTGCCGACGACCAGTGCCTTGCGGCGCGCCGGGAAGGAGTCCGGGTAGCCGGCAAGGACGCGCCGCGCCAGCGGGGCGAGCACGCGGTTGGTGAGACCGGCGATTGCGTTCTGCTCGTGGATGATCAGGGGAATGCGCAACAGCCAGCCGGCGAAGCCCGCCGGACCGGCGACGAACCCGCCCATGCCGAGCAGGGCCGCCGGGCGCACGCGCAGCAGCGCGCGGGCGGCCTGGTGGACCGCGCGGCTCAACCGCAGCGGGGCCGTGAGCCAGCGGCCGATGCCCTTGCCCCGCAGCCCGCCAACCTCCACCCACTCGATCGGAATGCCGGCCGCCGGCACGACCCGCGCCTCCAGGCCGGCCCGGGTCCCCATCCAGGTGACGCTGACGCCGCGCTCACGCAGCCACTCGGCCACCGCCAGCGCGGGGTAGACGTGGCCGCCGGTGCCGCCGGCGAGGATCATCACCCCGCCCGCCATCGGACCCCCCCGCGCGCGTCCGCCGCCTCGGCGAGCGCGCCCTCGAAATCGACCCTGAGCAGCAGGGCGACCATCACGCAGGCGACGCAGATACTGCTGCCGCCGTAGCTCATCAGCGGCAGCGTCAGGCCCTTGGTCGGCAGGGCGCCCATGTTGACGGCGATGTTGACCAGGGCCTGCAGGCCGATGCAGGTCCCCAGGCCCCAGGCCAGATGGGCGCCGAAGGGCAGGCCCACGCGCTCGGCGCGGGCGCCGATGGCGAAGGCGCGCCAGGCCAGCACGCCGAACAGCGCGACCACGACCGTAACGCCAAGCAGGCCGAGCTCCTCGGCCAGCACTGCGAGCAGGAAATCAGTATGCGCCTCGGGCAGGTAGAAGAGCTTCTGCACGCTCGCCCCGAGCCCGACCCCGAGCCACTCGCCGCGACCGAAAGCAATCAGCGCCTGGGTCAGCTGGAAGCCGCTGTTGAACGGATCGGCCCAGGGGTTGAGGAAGGTGGTCAGGCGCTCCAGCCGGTAGGGAGAGGTGACGATCAGCCACCACAGCAGACCCGCGCCCAGCGCGCAGACCAGCCCCACCTGCCACATCCGCACGCCGCCCAGGAACAGCATGGTCAGGACGGTCGCCAGCAGCACCGCCGCGGCGCCGAAATCGGGTTCCGCGAGGAGCAGCAGGGCGACGCCCGCCATCAGGCCGAGCGGCTTGATAAAGCCGGAGAGCCGCGCGCGCAGCTGCGGGGCGCGGCGCACGATGTAGCCGGCGGTGTAGAGCACCGCGCACAGCTTCATCAGCTCAGAGGGCTGCAGGTTGACCGGACCGAGGCGCAGCCAGCGCATGGCGCCGTTGACCTCGCGGCCGAGCCCGGGGACGAGCACCAGCGCCAGCGCCATCACCCCGATCAGGAAGAACACCGGGCTCCAGCGCTCCCAGCGCGCCAGACTGGCGCGAAAGGCGAACCACCCGGCGCTGAGCCCGATGCCGATGAACACCGACTGGCGCACCAGGTAGTAGAGCGGCTCCCCGAAGCGGCGATCGGCGAGCGTGATCGAGGCCGAGGCGACCATCACCCAGCCGAGCCCCAGCAGCAGCATGGCGCTGCTCAGCAGCCAGGGATCGGGGCGCCAGCGCACCGCCGGGGGTGCCATCGCCCGCGCCCGCCCCCAGGCGGGCACCGGGCCGGTGCGGTAGATCGCGCTCACGCCGACAACTCCCGCACCGCGCGCTCGAATTCCCGGCCGCGGTGGGCGAAGTCGCCAAACATGTCCAGGCTGGCGCAGGCCGGCGAGAGCAGCACCGCGTCGCCCGACCGCGCGAGCTCCGCGGCCCGGCGAACCGCCGCGGCCATGTCCGGGGCGTGCACCAGCTCGCAGGCGCCGGCGAGCGCCGCATCCATGCGCGGCGCGTCGCGCCCGATCAGGATCGCAGCGCGCACCCGCCGGCTCACCGGCTCGCGCAACGGGGCGAGATCGGCGCCCTTGGCGTCGCCGCCGGCGATCAGCACCAGCGGCCGGTCAAAGCCCTCGATGGCGGCGACCGCCGCGCCGACGTTGGTGGCCTTGGAGTCGTTGTACCAGTCGACGCCGTCGGTCTGCGCGACCCACTGGCAGCGGTGCTCCAGGCCGGCGAACTCGCGCAGCGCCTCGAGCATCGGCTCGCGCGGCAGCGCGACCGCCGTGCCGAGGGCGAGCGCGGCGAGCGCATTGGCCAGGTTGTGGCGCCCGGCCAGGCGCAGGGCATCCGCCGGCAGCAGGGCATCGTCGCCGTGCGCGAGCCAGGTTGCGCCCTCGCGCGCGATCAGCCCGAAACCACCCTCGCGCGGGGCCCCCAGACCGAACCACAGCGTGCGGCGCCCAGCTACGGCCATGCTTGCCACCTGGGGGTCGTCGGCGTTGAGCACCATCGTCCCGTCGCCGGCGAAGACGCGCTCCTTGGCGGCGCGGTACTCGGCCAGGTCGCGGTAGCGGTCCAGGTGGTCCTCGGTGAGGTTGAGCACGGTGGCGGCTGCCGCCCGGAGCCGATGCGCGGTCTCGAGCTGGAAGCTGGAGAGCTCGATCACGTAGAGCGCGGCCTGCGGGTCGAGCAGCTCGAGGAGGGGCACCCCGAGGTTGCCGCCCACCGCCACCCGCGCCCCGCCCCGCCGGGCCATCTCACCGAGCAGCGCGGTGACCGTGCTCTTGCCGTTGGAGCCGGTGATGGCGACCACGGGTGCGCTCACCATGGCGGCGAACAGGTCCACGTCGCCGGTCACCTGCACGCCGCGCTGGCGAGCCGCGACGATCGCCGGCTCGCGCAGGGAAACGCCTGGGCTGACCACCAGGGCATCGACCGCGCTGAATTCCCTGGGCTCGAATTCGCCGAGCGTCAGCGGCAGGCCGGGGAACTCGGCGCGCACCGCGTCGAGCGCCGGCGGGTGGACACGCGAATCGGTCGCCGCGATCGCCACTCCCTGGGCGGCGAGGAAGCGCACGCAGGACAGGCCGGTGGTGCCCAGGCCGACCACCAGCGCCCGGCGCCAGCCGGCCCACGGCCTGCTCCATTCCGCCGCGCCGCTCATCAGTGGCCGATGTCCCGCCATTGCAGCTGCCCCATGCGCAAGTCCCGACTCCATTCCGCCCTACCGGACCTTCAGGGTGGCCAGACCGATCAGCACCAGGATCACGGTCACGATCCAGAAGCGCACGATCACCCGGGGCTCCGGCCAGCCCTTGAGCTCGAAGTGGTGGTGCAGGGGTGCCATGCGGAAGATGCGCCGGCCGGTCAGCTTGAAGGAGGCGACCTGCAGGATCACCGACACCGTCTCCATGACGAAGACCCCGCCCATGATCACGAGCACCAGCTCCTGCCTGACCACCACCGCCAGCACCCCTAGCGCCGCGCCCAGGGCCAGCGCCCCGACGTCGCCCATGAACACCTGGGCCGGGTAGGCGTTGAACCACAGAAAGCCGAGGCCGGCCCCGACCAGCGCACCGCAGAAGACCACGACCTCGCCCACCCCGGGCAGGTAGGGCACCAGCAGGTAATTGGCGAAGTTCACGTTGCCCGAGGCGTAGGCGAAGATGCCCAGGGCACCGGCGACCAGCACTGTCGGCATGATCGCCAGCCCGTCGAGACCGTCGGTCAGATTGACCGCGTTGCTGGACCCGACCACCACGAGATAGGTGAACAAGACGAAGGCCCAGCCCATGTCCAGCACGACGTTCTTGAAGAAGGGCACGATCAGCTGGGTCTCGGCCGGCGCGTGAGCGGAAACGTAGAGCAGCAGGGCCGTCAGCAGGCCGGCGATCGACTGCCACAGGAACTTGCTGCGCGCCGACAGACCCTTGGCGTTGCCGTAGCGCAGCTTCTTGAAATCGTCGATCCAGCCGATGGTGCCGAAGGCCACGGTCGCGGCAAGCACGATCCAGACGTAGCGGTTGCCGAGATCCGCCCACAGCAGGGTACTCACGGTGATGGCGACCAGGATCAGCGCCCCGCCCATGGTCGGCGTGCCGGCCTTGCCGAGGTGGGTGACGGGACCGTCGTCGCGCACTGGCTGGCCGATCTTGAGGATGTTCAGGTGCCGGATCATGTACGGCCCAATCACGAACGAGATCACCAGCGCCGTCAGCACCCCGAGGATCGCCCTCAGGGTCAGGTACTGAAACACGTTGAAGCCGCTGTAGAAGCCTGCCAGCCAGTCCGCGAGTGCGTGCAGCATGGTCGTCGGTCCCCTAGTGCGTCGTCCGCGCCGCCGCGCCGGCCGCCGGCCCGCTGAGGCGCGCCTCCGCCTCGGCATCGACCAACGCGGCGCTCACCCGCTCCATTCGGGCGCTGCGCGAGCCCTTGATCAGGACGGTCAGCTCGCCGTGCAGCTTCGCCAGCGCCGCCTCGGCGAGCCCCTCGTGGTCCTCGTAGACGCTGCCGCCGCCCCCGAAGGCCTCGGCCGCGGCGGCCCCGAGCGGGCCGAGCGCCAGCAGGCGGTCGATGCCCAGCTCGCGCGCGTGCTGACCCATGCGCCGATGCAGCGCCCGCGCCTCGGGCCCGAGCTCCGCCATGGCGCCGAGCACCAGCCAGCGCTCGCCGCCGCACTGCGCCAGGACCTCGAGCGCCGCGCCCAGGGAGTTGGGGTTGGCGTTGTAGCTGTCGTCCAGGATCCGCGCGCCGGCGCGACCCGGGCGGAACTGCAACCTACCCGGCACCGGGCGAACCGCTTCCAGGCCGCCGCGGATCTGCGGCAAGCCGAGCCCGGCAGCCAGCGCCGCCGCGGTGGCGGCGGTGGCGTTGAGCGCGTTGTGCCGCCCCGCGAGCGCCAGATCCACCTCCAGCGAACCGTGGGGGGTCTGGATCAGACAGCGGCACGAGATGCCGTCGGGTCCCGAGTCCAGACTGAGGTCCGCGAGCCGCACCTCGCAGTCCGGACCGCTCCCAAACAGGACCTGGGGGCGGGCGCCGGCCAGTTCGCGCCACAGCCGCGCGCCGGCGTCGTCGCCGTTGATCACGGCGACGGCGGTGGCCGGCATGGCCCCGTAGAGCTCGCCCTTGGCCCGCACCACGCCCTCCAGCGACCCGAAGCCCTCCAGGTGGGCGGCGGCGGCGTTGTTGACCAGGCCCACCGTGGGCTT